>JAYRVK010000112.1:0-7835 GCA_041918555.1 Sandaracinaceae bacterium | reverse complement strand
GCGGGCGCGCCGCTGCCGCCGGGGCCTCGCTCCCCGGCCTTCGAGGAGTGGCGTCGCACGAACGTCGAGCCACAGCGTCAGGCGGGGTACTCGGTGGCCACGGTGCGCCTGCCTCTGGGCGACCTCACGAGCGCTCAGGCCCGCGGGCTGGCCCGCATCGCGCGGGGGCTCGGCGGCACCGTGATGCGCACGACCGTCGAGCAGAACATCGCCCTGCGCTGGGTGCCCGACGCGATGCTGCCGTCGCTCTACGAGGAGCTGGACGCGCTGGGTCTGAGCGCGGGGGGCGCGGGTGCGCTCGAGGACATCGTCTCCTGCCCCGGCACCGACACGTGCAAGCTCGGGATCTCGTCGTCGCGCGGGCTGGCGAGCGAGCTCGTCAGGGCCATCGATCTGCGCAAGTCGTCGCTGCCGCCCGAGGTGCGCGCCCTGCGGATCAAGACGAGCGGCTGCTTCAACTCCTGCGGGCAGCACCACATCGCGGACATCGGCTTCCTCGGCGTCAGCCGGACCGTGGCGGGGCGCCGCTCGCCCCACTTCCAGCTCGTGATCGGGGGGGAGTGGACCCACAACGCGGGCGCGTTCGGCCTCGCGGTCGGCGCCGTGCCGTCCAAGCGGATCGACGACGTGGTCCGCTGCGTGACCGAGCACTTCGTGGCGAACCGCGCCGAGGGCGAGAGCTTCCAGGCCTTCTACCAGCGCGTCGGCCGCAAGAAGGTCCGCGCGCTCATCGAGAAGCTCCTCGTCGTGCCCCGCTACGAGGAGGACCCGAGCTACTACCGCGACTGGGGCGACCCGCGCGAGTACACGATCGGCGACCTCGGGGTCGGCGAGTGCGCCGGCGAGGTCGTTTCGCCCGCGCAGTTCGGCCTCGCGGACGCGGAGCGGCTCGCGTGGCAGGCGCAGGAGAAGCTGGATCGGGCCGAGGCACCGGCGGCCGCGCACCTCGCGTATCGCGCGATGCTCGAGGCGGCCCGCGCGCTCGTGCGCGTCCAGCACCCCGACGTGTCCGACGCCCCCGACGACATCGTCGCGGAGTTCCGTGTGCGGTTCCACGACACCGAGGTGTTCCACGATCCCTTCGTCGGCGCGAACTTCGCCAACTACCTGTTCCGGACGCACGCCTCCCCGCCCAACGGCGTGGACGCGGACGCCGCCCGACGGCACATCCAGGAGGCGCAGCTCTTCATCGAGGCCGCGCACGCCTGCCACGATCGGCTGATGGCGCCGCCCCCGAGCTGAAGTCATGCCTCAGTACGTCTGCCAGCTCGCCGTGAAGCTCTACGCCGACGGCGAGGACCGCCTCGCCCCGGACCGCGTCATCCGCGCGTTCCACACCTGGATCCAGGAGAGCTCGCTGCCCGAGCTCCTGATCGACGTGACCGACTACAGCCACGTCCCCGGAGGTCCCGGGGTCCTCTTGATCGCGTACGGCGCGCAGGTGGGGGTCGACCGGAGCGACGGCCGGCTCGGGCTGGTCTATCGGACGCAGCGCGACGAGCCGGGCCCGCCGGAGGACAAGTTGCGTGTCGTCCTCCATCGCGCGCTGACCGCCGCGTCCGTGGCCCAGCGCACGCCCGCGCTCCGCGGGCAGCTCACGCTCTCCACGCGAGAGCTGCGCATCCGGCTGCACGACCGGCTCCTCGCCCCCAACACGGCCGCCACGTTCGAGGCCCTCAGCGTCCCCTTCGCGAGCGTGCTCGAGAGCCTCTACGGCGCGCCCGTGGAGCTGTCGTACGAGGGCGAGGGGATGGAGCTCCTCGCCGTGCGGGCGCGCGCCGCCGCCGCACCGTCCGTCGACGAGCTGCTCGCGCGCCTCGACGCGGCGCCCTGAGTGGAGCTCAGAGCGTCCGCAACGACTCTTGCAGGTCACGCTCCACGCGCTCGTAGAGGGTTCGGACGTCCCGCGCCGGAGGCTCCACTGGTTCGCAGAACGTCACCGCGATGCGCGCGGGGATCAGCGGCACGAACACCGCGAGCGGGCTGAAGAGCACGGGCGGGACGCGCTCGACGCCCCGCCACCGGAGCCCGAACCAGAACCGCAAGAGCGCTGGCGGGCGCTCTACGTCATCGGCGCGCGGGGCCATCCCTCCCGACGTCGAGTGTGCGCCCACCCGGGATGTCAATCCAGCTTGCGATAGATGGTCCGGGCCGAGATCCCGAGGAGCTGCGCCGCGAGCTGCTTGTCCCCGCGCGTGTGGTCGAGCGTCGCCTTGATCACCCGGCGCTCGATCTCGTCGAGCGGCGTGCCGAGCGAGAACGTGAGGTCGCCCATCCGGCGCTCCGCGCTCGTGATCTGGGGCGGGAGATCGCCGACGCCGAGGCCCGGCCCCTTGCCGAGCACGACCGCGCGCTCGACGACGTTCTCGAGCTCGCGGACGTTCCCGGGCCAGTCGTAGCTCATGAGCTGCTCGAGCGCGTCGCGCTCCACGCTCATGCGCGGCTTGCCGTTCTTCGCGCAGTAGCGCTCGAGGAAGTGGTCGACGAGGAGCGGGACGTCGTCGCGTCGGTCCGCGAGGCGGGGGCACGTGATCGCGATGACGTTCAGCCGGTAGTAGAGATCCTCGCGGAACGTGCCCTCCTCGACGCAGCGCGCGAGGTCGCGGTTGGTCGCGGCGATGAGGCGGAAGCTCGCGGTCTCGGTGCGGCCGCCGAGCGGCTCGTACTCCCCCTCCTGCAGCACCCGGAGCAACTTGACTTGCACCGCGGGCGAGAGCTCGCCGATCTCGTCGAGGAAGAGCGTTCCGCGGTCGGCCTGCGCGATCCGGCCGACGCGCCGCTGCGACGCGCCCGTGAACGCGCCCTTCTCGTGGCCGAAGAGCTCGGACTCCACGATCGTCTCGGGCAGCGCGGCGAGGTTCACGCCGATGAACGGCCCCTCGCGCCCGCTCCGCTCGTGGATCGCGCGCGCGAGGAGCTCCTTGCCGGTGCCGCTCTCGCCCAGGACGAGCACGTTCGCCGTCGAGGGCGCGGCCTGGTGCGCCACGTCGAGCGCGAGCCGCAGCGCGCGCGAGCTGCCGACGATCGGCCGGCTCTTCAGCGCGCTCAGCTCCTGGCGCAGCGTCTTGTTCTCGGCGACGAGGGCGTGCCGCTCCGCCGCCTTCTTCACCGTCTTGACGATCTGCATGCGCTTGAGCGGCTTCTCGACGAAGTCGTACGCGCCCTCGCGCATCGACTCGACGGCGGTCTCGATCGTCCCGTAGGCGGTCATCACGACCACCTCGGCGTCCGGCGCGACCGTCGAGAGCGCCTTGATCACGTCGATGCCGCTCATCCCCGGCATCATCAGGTCGGTCAGGACCACGTCGACGCGGTGCCGGCGGCACTCGTCGAGGGCCTGCCGGCCGCTCTGCGCGGTGAGCACCCGGAAGCCCTCGCGCGCGAAGATCCGCTCGATCGACTCGAGGTTGCTGGGCTCGTCGTCGACCACGAGGACCGTGGTCGCCTCCTTGGAAAGCGGCTCGGACATGGGGGGGCTCGTCTCTTTGGCAGGGGTCGGTGTCATCGTGTCGAGTGAGGTCATCATGGCAACGTCCATGACACGTTGTCCAGTCGGTCCTATTCCCGCGCGGGCAGTCGACTCCAAGGGTGTCGATAGATCGATCGAGCCGAGGCCGACCGCGGGTCGATCGAGCCCAGGCCGGCGCGCAGCGCCGGCCGTCGGGCGAGGGGGTCCCACGCGAAGCGTGGGGAGCGAACGCGCGCCAGCGCGTTCGGACGAGGGTGGGGGCCCCGGCGCGCGCTCGCGCGTCGGGGGAGGGGGTGCGCAGCCCCCTCTCGGCAAACTCAGAAGCCCAGATCGAGCTGGCCGCGCGGGGGCATCGCGGCGATCTCGGTGTCGTTCATCCCGAGCCGCTTCACGTGGAGCTCGAAGAGCCGCTCGATCACGGTCCAGCGGGCGCCGGCGCCGCCCATCCGCCGGCCGAATCGCACGTCGCTCAGCGCCCCGTCGCGCAGCTCGCGCAGGCCGTTCTCGATCTTCTTCGCCATCGCCGGCAGGGCCGCGCGCACGCGCTCGAGGAAGTACGGCGCGACCTCGCGCGGGAGGCGGCCCAACGTCATGAAGGCGCTGCGCGCGCCCGCCGCGTGGGCCCGCGCGAGGATCTCCGGGATCATCGCGTCGTTGACGCCCGGGAGGATCGGCGAGACGCCGACGCCGACGGGCACGCCCGCCTCGGCGAGGCGGCGGATGGTCTCGAAGCGCGCGTCGATCGGCGGCGCGTACGGATCGAAGACCTCGCGCATCGCGTCGTCCGAGAACGCGATGCTGATCGTGACGCGACAGCCCGCTCGGGCCGTGAGCTCCCCGAGCAGCGCGAGGTCCCGCCGGATCAACGTCCCCTTGGTGATCACGCCGACGGGGTTCCGGTGGCGCAGGCACACCTCGAGGCAGCGGCGCGTCAGCTCGTAGCTCGCCTCGAGCGGCTGGTAGCAGTCGGTGTTGCCGCTGAACGCGATCGTCTCGAAGGCCCAGCCGCGGCGGCGCAGGCGCGCGTCGAGGAGCGCGGGCGCGTCGAGCTTCACGACGATCTTCCGGTCGAAGTCGGTGCCGGCGCCGAAGTCCCAGTACTGGTGGCTCGGGCGCGCGTAGCAGTAGATGCAGCCGTGGAAGCAGCCGCGGTACGGGTTCACGCTGTAGCGGAAGCCGACGTCGGGGCTCTGGTTCTCGGTGACGATGCTCTTGGCGCGCTCCTCGTAGACCTCGAGCCGCGCGTCCGCGGGCTCGTCGAGCTCGACGTGCGCGGCGTGGAACGGGTTCGGCGGGTTGAGGACGGGGCGCGGGCGAGCCACTGCGCGAGTGTACAGTATCCCGCTTCCCCGGGCCCTGGTTCCTGGGGGGCGACACGGACCCTACGGACTCGCGTCGCGCGCCCCGGGCACGTGCGTTGCTCGTGCGAGGCCGTGGTGCTGCGCATCTCGATCGCGCACTTCCTCGCCGGCTGCGGCGGCGACATCACGGTCGACGGGCCGAGGGGCCACGACGCGGGCGCGCGCGCCGACGACGCCGGCGCGATGCCGCCTCCGCCGCGGGTCGACGCGGGCGCGCGCGCGGCCGACGCGGGCGCCCCGCCGCTCGGCACCGACGCGGGCTCGCTCCCCGATCCGCCGCCCCCGATCGACGCGGGCGGCGGCGCGCCGCCCCCGGGCGACCTCACCGCGGAGGAGCTCGATCTGCTCGGCGCGATCAACGACGAGCGCACGCGACTCGGGCTCGCGCCCGTCGCGCTCGACGAGCGGCTCCTCTGCGCGGCGCGCCGTCACGCGCTCGACGTCGGCGGGAGCGGGGCCTGCGGGCACGTCGGCGCGGACGGATCGTGGCCGTGGGATCGCGCGATGGCGTGTGGATTCCCGCAAGACTCGTGGACGGTCAACGAGATCGCCGCCGGCCCCGGCTTCACGGACGGCGCCGACGCGGTGTGGGGCTGGAGCCACTCGAGCGGGCACTACGCGGCGCTGACCCACGAGCGGGCCACGACGGTCGGCGTGGCCGTCCACGAGACTTGCTTCATCGCGCTCTTCGACTGCTGCGTCGCGGGCTCGGAGTGAGCTGACGTCAGTCAGCGCGTGAGGAACCAGAGGACTCCGACGCCCGTCGCGAGGCCGAGCACGAGCACCGCGACGAAGGCCACCGCGAGCCGGAACACGCGATCGGGCCCCACCGGCTCGGGCGCGCCGGGATCGGTGAGCTCGACCGGGATCGGCGCGGGCGCCTCGGGGCTCTCCATCCACGCAGGCGCCGCGAGCGCGTCGAGCTCCGCGGTCTCGCCCGGCACGGTGCGGAAGGGCACCGTCGAGTCCTCGCCTTCGTTCTCCACGAGCGCGACCGGGCGCACCTCGTAGGACGGATCGGCGAGCTCGCGGCGCTTCTCGAGGAGGCGCGCGAACGACGTCTCGACCCACTCGCCGATCTGCCGTCGCGGCGGCTCGCCCCCGAACATCGCGAGCGCGTCCTCGAGCGCCTCGTGCATCGCGCGCGCGTCCTGGAAGCGTTGGTCGGGGTGGCGCGCGAGCGCGGTGAGGATCGGCTGGTCGAAGAGAGGGGGGGGGCGCAGCCCGACGGTGCTCGGGGGCGGCACGTCGAGGGTGACGAGCTGCGCGACGTTCTTTGCGATGTCGTCGGTGTCGTAGAGGCGCTGCCCGGTCAGCGCGTTCCACAGGAGCACGCCCATCGAGAACAGGTCCGCGCGCCGATCGAGCCCGCGCCCGAGCGCGACCTCGGGCGCGACGTAGCCGACCTTGCCCTTCACGATGCCGGGCAGCGTCTTGGTGGCGCGCGCGCGCGCCTTCGCGGTCCCGAAGTCCGTGATCCGCGCGAGCCCGTCGGTGCCGACGATCACGTTCCCCGGGGTCACGTCGCGGTGGACGAGCTCGAGCGAGCGGCCGTCCTCGTCGGTCAGCTCGTGCGAGGCGGCGAGGCCGAGGAGCGCGTCCATGGCGATCGGGACGATGAGGCTGGCCGGTCGGAAGTTGGGCTTGGGGGCGAGGAGGCGATCGAGGGCGATCCCGTCGACGTACTCCATCGCGATGTAGAGGTGGCCGTCGGCCTCGCCGAGATCGACGATTCCGACCACGTTCGGGTGCTGGATGCGCGCGGCGAGGCGGGCCTCGTCCATCAGCATCGTGACGAGCTCGGGCTGCCGCGCGAGGTTCGGGTGCATGACCTTGAGCGCGTGGATCCGCGCGAAGCCCTCGGGGCCGAGCCGGCGCGCGAGGTACACGGTGGCCATGCCGCCGACGCCGATCCGGCGCAGCAGCTCGTAGGGGCCGACGCGCGGCATCGCGGAGTCCGGCTCGCTCATCCAGGGCCGCGCGGAGGATACCCTGCATCGAGCGGTTCGTCGGCGGAGCGGTGTACCATGGGCACGCATGAGATCCACCGCCGCCGTTCGGCTGGTCGCGCTCGCGGCGCTCGCGGCCCTGGGCTGCACCGGAGATCGCCTCTCGCTCGTGGTGGACCTGAAGACCGATCTGGTGCCGAACGAGGAGTTCGTGCTCGTGCGGAGCGAGCTCTTCGCCGACGTCCCCACCGCGACGGCGACGCCGCTCGCACAGGACGAGACCGGCACGGCGACGCTCTCCACGGATCGGCTGGTGAGCGGCGCGCGCGTCGGCGAGCTCGCGGATCTCGCGCCCGGCGAGCCGGTGCTGCGCGTGAGCCTGATCGCGCGGGACGGCTCCGTCGTGCTCGATCGCCTCGCGCGCATCCACCTCCAGGCCAGCCGGGTCGTCACCCTCGTGCTCACGCGGAGCTGCCTCGGCGTGACCTGCTCGGACGGCGGGTCCTGTGTGGCCGGCGAGTGCACCGACGGGACCTGCACCGAGGAGGAGCCCGTCGGCTGCCCGATGGCCGAGTGCGCGGCCGACGACGCGTGCCCCGCCCCGGGCGTGAGCTGCGCGACCCGGCGCTGCGTGTCGGGCGCCTGCCTCGCGCTCGGCGACGACGGACGGTGTGGGAGCGAGCAGTTCTGCCATCCGTCCTCGGGCTGCCAGGACCGCACGATCTCGGCACCGGACGGCGGCACCGACGCGGGGGCGCCGCCGCCGCCGGAGGACGCCGGCGCGCTCGACGCCGGGCCCGGCTGCGTGCCCCGCGACTGCGCCGCGGCGGGCGCCGAGTGCGGCGCGCCCGAGGACGGCTGCGGGGGCGTGCTCGCCTGCCCCGACTGCCGGCTGCCCGGGTCTGCGGCGGGGGCACGGACCCCTACGGCTGCGACGAGCCGGCGGCCGTGGACACGACGCCGCCGACGGTGTCGATCGTCGCGGGCCCGCCGGATCCCGACGGCTCTTCGAGCGCGAGCCTCACCTTCACGGGCGCCGACACCGGCGGGAGCGGC
>JAYRVK010000111.1:0-2241 GCA_041918555.1 Sandaracinaceae bacterium | reverse complement strand
CTCGCGGTGGGCCACGCCGCGATCCATGGCCGCGCGGAGGCGTACGCCGAGCTCGGCCGCCTCGAGGCGCGCGTCGAGGCGTGGCTCGAGACCGCCGAGGCCACGCTCCGCAACGTGCACGGGGACTTGACATCGCTCGGCGACCGCCGCGGCCTCTCCTACCGCTGGACCGCGAGCTTCTTCGCGCGCTAGCGCTAGCGAAGCCGATCGCGCAGGCCCTGCACCACCGCGTCGCCGTCGAGCTGCTGGCGCAGGGTGAAGCCGAGGATCTGGTACGCGTAGCCGTCGTGCGCCTCCTGAGAGGCCTTGGCTTCGATGTGCGAGTGGTACCAGGAGCCCGCCTTCGTCGCGAGCTCCACCGCCCGCGCGATCTGGTGCACGAGCGCGGCGTTCTGCGGGTCGGCGTTCTTCTTCCGGTAGCGCTCGACGTCGGCCTGGTCGTGCCCGGCCTCCGGCTCCGCGAGATCGCGCGCCGCCGTGGCGAGCGCGTGCACCGCGTCGACCGCGTGGAGGATCGCCGTCGCGAGCACGGCGCCTTGCTGCGTCTCGTGCCACGCGCGGACCTCGCGGCGCACGCGCTCGGCGAGCTCCCACGCGCCCCAGATCTCCTCGAAACCGGAGCCGCGCTGCGCCCACAGGGTGACCGCGTTGATGATCTGCGTCGGGCGCGCGTCGGTCGCGCCGCCGCTCCAGTCGGTCCACGCGTCGGCGACGGCCTTGGCCGCGGCGAGCAGGATGGTGTCGACGGGCAGCCCCGCCGCCGCCGCCATCTCGATCAGGAAGCGCGGCTGCTGGCACGTGTCCCACGCGCGCTGGTAGTCCTTGCCGAGCTCCTGCACGAGCATGACGAGGTCGTCGGTCTGGAGCCCCGCCCGCTGCGGCAGGGTCAGCCATCGCTCCGTGGCCATGGCGGGGGAGACTACACGGTTCGAGCCCGCCGTCGAAGCCATCCGTGCGACCATGCGGGGCATGGGCGTCGACTACGTCGTGGACCTCGAGTGCCCGCCCAAGGCGGCCCTCGGGGTCCCCGGCCTGGTGCAGCTGCTGAAGGCGCGGTCGCGGGCGTGCTCCGTGCGCGATCTCCTGCGCGCGAACGGCGACACGCGGCCGCTCGCGGAGCTCACCTTCGACACGATCGTGATGCGCCCCGAGGGCCCCTCCGAGGAGACCGTCAGCGTGCAGTCGCTCCTCGATCGCGCCGCCGCCCTCGATCCCCACGCCCCCTCGTGCGAGGGCTGCGAGGCGCGCTGCGTCCCGACCTCGTTCGGGTGCGTCGGCTACGTGACGTACCCCGTGCGCGCGGCCTCGGAGGCGTGGCTCCTCGACCAGCTCCCCGCCGACCTCGGCTGCTCCGCGGGGACGATGTTGGAGGCCGCGTTCCGCGACTTCGGCTGGGACGGCGCGTTCACGCGGCGCCTCCGCGCGCAGCGGGGCACGTTCTTCGAACAGTCGAGCGGCGCCGTGCGGCGCTGGCCGTCGGGCTTCGCGGTCTCCGCCGATCAGCTCTGGCAGGTGCTCTTCGGGCTCGGCCACCTCGCGCCGGCGCACTCGATGATGTGCGCGCTCTTCGTCGGCGTGATCCCGCACGACACGACCGCCGAGGGGCTCGCGCAGCTCTCGCGGGACACCGCGCGCATCGGCGGCCACGCGCTCCGCTACGACGTGGATCACGACGACCCGCAGCTCGCCGAGATCTCGCGGTTCTTCCGCGCGATGGGCCTCGCCGCCGCGCTCGGCGTGTCCCTGCTCGTCGACGGGTGAGATATCCTCTGGTGTACGCGACGATGCCCCGGGCCCAGCACAGCGTTCAGATCGACGCGCCGATCGAGGCGGTCGTGTTGCTCGTCGGCGCGTTCGACCTCTTCGCGGACTTCCACCCGCAGGTCGCGAGCTGCGAGGTCGAGGGTGAGGGCCCCGGCGCCATGCGCACGCTCTGGCTCGCGGACGGCCAGGTGGTGCACGAGCGCCTCGTCGAGGACCTGAGCAACGGCTACGTCTACGAGGGCACCGCGGCCTCTTCGAACATGGCGGGCTGGCGCGGTCGCATCGAGGTGCACCCGGCCCGCGGCGAGTACGCCACGGTGACTTGGACCCTCGACGTGGACCCGGCGCGCGGCGTGGACATCGCGGTCCTCATGGCGCGCTCCCAGGGCATGCTCGAGGAGGGCCTCGGCTCCGCCAAGCGCCAGCTCGAGGGGCTCGACTGAGTCTCCCCCCTCCACGCCCGCGCCGCGCCCGCCG
>JAYRVK010000110.1:0-4813 GCA_041918555.1 Sandaracinaceae bacterium | reverse complement strand
TGCGCAGCGTCTGCTCGACCCGCGTCGCGAGCATCGCCGCGTACTCCTCGAGGAGCGCGGACTCGGAGCGCAGCACCGGATGGACGCGCTGGATCCGCTCGCGGTTCACGATGCTGCGGGCGCGATGCACGACGTAGTCGCTGAGCACGCCGAAGCCCTTGATCGGCTCGCGCATCGCCTTGGCCACCTCGGCGAGCTGCTTTCCGGGGCTCTGCATGCCGGAGAGCGCGATGAACGCGCGGAGGATCTCGTTGGTCCCCTCGAAGATCATGTTGATGCGCGCGTCGCGCATCATCCGCTCGTAGGGGTACTCGCTCATGTACCCGATCCCCGCGGCGATCTGCAGTGTTTGATTCACCACGTACCAGAGGGTCTCGGAGCCGTAGACCTTGCAGATGGCGCTCTCGAGGGAGTAGTCGTGAACGCCCGTGTCGATGAGCCCCGTCGTCAGGTAGGTCATGGACTCGAGCGCGTAGACCTCCGCGGTCATGCGGGCGATCTTCTCCTTGATCATCCCGAATTGACCGATGGGCCGGCCGAAGGCGGAGCGCTCTTGAACGCGCTCGGTGCTGAGCTTGAGGAGCCGCTTGCTCATCCCCACGCAGCCCGACGCGAGGCCGAGCCGGCCGGAGTTGAGCACCTCCATCGCGACCTTGAACCCGCGGCCGCCCTCGGCGAGCACGTTGCCGACGGGGACGCGCACGTCCTCGAAGAAGATCTCCGTCGTGCTCGACCCCCGGATCCCCATCTTGTGCTCGTTCGGCCCGTTGGTGAGCCCCTCGCTCCGCTCGACGATCAGCGCGGTGATCCGCGGCTTCACCCCGGGATCCGGCGCGCTCGTCCGTGCGAACACGGTGAACACGTCGGCGAAGCCGCCGTTGGTGATCCAGATCTTCGAGCCGTTGAGCACGTAGTGCGTGCCGTCGTCGGTGAGCTCGGCGCGCGTCGTGATCGACGCCGCGTCGCTGCCCGCGCCGGGCTCCGTGAGCGCGAACGCGGCGACCCTCTCGCCGGTCGCGAGCTTCGGGAGGTACTGCTGCTTCTGCTCGTCGGTCCCGAAGAGGAGGATCGCCTTGAGCCCGATCGACTGGTGCGCGCCGATCGTCACGGCGAGGGACGCGTCGATCGCCGCGACCTCCTGGATCACGCGCGCGTAGGCGCTCGCGCTGAGGCCCAGGCCTCCGTAGCGCTCGGGGATGGTCAGCCCGAACAGACCCATCTCCTTCATCTTCTGGAGGAGCTCGGGCGGGATGGCGTGCTCGCGATCGATCTTGGCCGAGTCGACCTCGGACTCGCCGAATTTCTGGAGGTTGTCGACGATCATCTGGACCGTCTCCTTCTCCTCCGCGCTCATCTCCGGATACGGGAAGATCAGATCCTCCTCGATCAATCCGTGGAAGAGGGACTTCATGAAGCTCGTGGGTTCGTCCGTGCTCACGGGGCCTCCGGTTGGGGCAGGGGGGGATCGGGGGGCTCCGACGGCGTGTCGCGCCGAGCCCTCTCGACGTCTTCCTCGGTGGCGGCGCCGGGCTGCGGGAGCTCGCCCGTCCGCTCTTGCCACGGGTACTTGATCCGGCTGTGGTAGATGCTGCACAGCGAGTCGACGACCTTGGACGAGATCGTCCGGAGCTCCTGCAGGGTCAGCCCGCACTCGTCGAGCTGACCTTGCCGCAGCTTCCCGAAGATGATCCGCTGCACGACCGCCTCGAACGCCTGACGGTCGGGCTCGACCGTGCGCGACGCCGCCTCGATCGCGTCGATCAGCATGACGATCGCGGTCTCCTTCGTCCGTGGCCGCATGCCCGGATAGCGGAAGAAGCTCTCGTCGCGCGATCGCGGGTTCCCGTCCTCGAGCGTCTTGTGCCAGAAGTACTCGATCACGCTGGTCCCGTGGTGCGTGTACGCGAACTCGATCACCGGCTCCGGGATGTGGCCATCCCGCAGGATGGTCACGCCCTCGACGACGTGCGCCATGATCGCGTCCGCGCTGAGATCCGCGGGGATGTGCCGGTGCGGGGTCGGCTCGCCGGGCTGCAGGTTCTCGACGAAGTACTTCGCCTGACAGGTCTTGCCGAGGTCGTGGTAGTAGGCGCCGACCCGCGTGAGGAGCGCGTCCGCGCCGATGGCGTTGGCGGCGGCCTCGGCGAGGTTCGCCATCGCGCGCGAGTGCTCCCAGGAGCCCGGCGCGTCGCGCGCCATCTTCTTGAGGAGCGGCTGATCGAGATCGGAGAGCTCGAGGAGGCGGCCGCGGCTCACGGACCCGAGCACCACGACGGCGATCCCCGAGAAGGCCCACGCGACCACGCCGCTCGCGAGGCCGCCGGCGACCGAGGCGACGAGCGGCGAGCGGAGCGGGTCCGCGATCTCGGCGTAGAAGTCGAAGTCCCCGTCGAAGATCACGCGGGCGGCGGCGTACATGCAGCCCCCGACCACGGCGGCGACGACGCCGCTCTGGAGCACGCGCGATCCCTTCTTCTTCGGGCCCAGGGTGAGGACCGAGGCGACGCTCGTCGCGAGGTACACCGCCGCCGTGGTGAGCCGGAACCCGACGAGCGAGGCGGCGAAGAACGCCATCGCGAGCCCCACGATCAGCGCGGTGCGTCGATCGAGGAACAGCGCGATCCACACGCTCATCGCGGCGACCGGGACGAGGTGCGCGGGGAAGGGCGTGAGCAGGAGGAAGACCTTCGCGGCCACGAGGAGCGCGACCGCGAGCGCGAGCATGCCGAGCTGCGTCCGGATCAGCGCGCCGCGGCCCGGGCTCAGCCCGCGCATGTAGGCGGTGAGCATCAGGGTGACGAGGAAGTAGATGAAGAAGAGCCCGATCAGGTCGTCGGCGCGCGGGGGCCGGCGCGACTCCTCGTAGGCGCGGACGAACGCGGCGGCCTCGACCTCCGTGACCGTGCTCCCCCGCGGGACGATGGAGGTGGCGGCGACCCGCGCGTCGGCCTCGCCGCCCTCGACCCGCACCACGCGGTTCCAGGGCACCCGCAGCGTGATCGGAGCCGGTGCACCGGGCTCTACGCGCGAGGGGGCCACGAAGGTCTCCGCGCGGTTCACGAACGTCATGACGGCGGCGAAGACCGCGGACACGATCAGGACCCCGACCGTGCTCGCGATGATGCGGGTGCGAAGCATGCTCGCCCGGGGGGTGTATCCCGGGCCGCGCGCCCGAGGCAACCATGCCGGGGCTGAGGCGGATCGCGGCGGCGGCGGGGGCGGCCGCGGTCGGAGGGGTCGGCGCGGCCGCGTGGCCGTGGACCGTCGACGACGCGTGGATCGTCGCCCGCTACGCGCGGCGCCTCGCCGCGGGCGAGGGCTGGACCTTCGTCGACGGGCCGCCCACCGACGGAGTGACCGGCCCGCTCGCGCTCGTGCCCGCCTTGGTCGGCGAGCTCGCGCTCGGGGACCCGATGCTCGGCCTCAAGGTCGCCGGCCTCGCCGCGGGATGCGCCGCGGCGGGCTGGGCCGCGTGGGCGGCCGGCCGTGAGGGGCCACGGCACGCGGTGGTCTGTGCGGCGTTGGTCGCCCTGTGGCCGCTCGTCGGGATCTGGAGCGTCGCTGGCCTCGAGACGGGGCTCGCCACGCTCGCGGCTACCGCGGTCGCGGTCGGCCTCGTCGAGCGGCGGGCCGCGGTGCTCGGTGCGGGCGTGGCGGCCCTCGCGTGGCTCCGCCCCGAGGCGGCGCCCGCCTGCCTCGTCGCGCTCGCGCTGTCGGGGCGCGAGCGCGGCGCCAGCGCGCCCGCGTTCCTCCTCGCGGGCCTCGGCGCCGGCTCGATCGTGGCCTTCCGGTTCGCGATGTTCGGCGCGCCGCTGCCGCTGAGCGCCTCCGCCAAGCCGGCGGATCTCGCGCACGGCCTCGAGTACGCGGGCCGCGCGGGGCTCGTCGTGCTCGGGGTCTTCGGCGCGCTGCCGATGTTCTTCGCGGTGCGTGCGCCGAGCCCGCGGCGGGGGCTCGCGCTCGCGCTCGCCGCGCACGTCCTCGCGGTGATCCTCGCGGGCGGCGACTGGATGCCGGGCTTTCGCCTCTTCGTCCCATGGCTCCCGGCGCTCGCCCTGTGCATGGCGGGCCCGCTGGCGGAGCGCCTCGATCCAAGCGCGCCGCGCGCGCGGCGCGCCGGCGCGCTCGCCATGCTCGCCGGCGCGGTCGCGGTGCCGCTCGTCGCCGGGGGCCTCGCGCTCCTCGACGCGCGCGCCGCGGGGCGCGCCCGCGACGAGGCCGGCGCTTCGCTGGCTGCGTACCTGCGCGGGCACGCGCGGCGCGTGGCCCTCGTCGACGTGGGTTACCTCGGCTTCGCGACCGGGCTCGACGTGATCGACCTCGGCGGGGTCACCGATCCCGCGATCGCCGCGCTCCCCGGCGGGCACGTCGACAAGGTCATCGATCCCGGTGCGCTCCTCGCCCGGGGTCCGGACACGCTGGTCCTGCACTCGCGCATCGAGCCCCGCGTCGACGCGCAGGGCCGGCTGCGACGGTTCGCAGGCCACCCCGTCGAGGCGCGCGTGGCCGCGATGCCGTGGGTGGCCGCGCGGCTGCGCGTCACTCGGGTGCAGCCGTACGCGCCGGGGATCTGGTACGTCGTGCTCTCTCGCGACGAATGACGAGGGGTCGGCTTCGATGGCACTCTCGGGCGGTGTCCGACTCCCTCGCGCCCGGCTTTCTCGTGGCGTCGCCGGCGCTCCGCGATCCGAGCTTTCGGAGGACGGTGGTGGTGCTGGTGGAGCACGGCCCCGAGGGCTCGCTCGGCTTCATCGTGAACCGCCCCGCGCCCGTCTCGTTCGACCAGGTGGCGGAGCTGCTCGGGCTCGACCCG
>JAYRVK010000109.1:0-3000 GCA_041918555.1 Sandaracinaceae bacterium | reverse complement strand
GAGCTCGCGACGGTGACCAACGCGCGCGCGCTCGACGGCAGCGACGCGGCGGGGGCGAAGGCGTCGAACTACCTCCCGAACATCCTCTCGCTCGCGGCGGCCCGCGCGCGCGGCGGCTACGAGGCCCTGAGCGTCGGCGTCGGCGGCGAGATCCTCGAGGGCGCGACGAGCAACGTGTTCGTGGTGACGGCGGACGGCGGGCTGTGGACGCCGCCCCTCGAGCTCGGGATCCTCGAGGGGATCACCCGCGGCGTCGTGATGGCCGCGGCGCGCGAGGAGGGGTGGAGGGTCGTGGAGCGCCTGTTCTTCCCGAGCGATCTCTATCGCGCGCGCGAGGCGTTCATCACGAGCAGCCTGCGGGAGGTGGTCCCCGTCGTGCGCGTGGACGGCGCCCGGATCGGCGAGGGCCGTCCGGGACCGATCACCCGCCGGCTCCACGCAGCGTTCCGCCGCCGGCGCGACGCGATGCTCGCGGCGGAGCGCGGTTGACGGCGCTCGCTGGGTCGGCTAAATCGCCCGCCCCATGTCGTCGATCACCCAGAAGACCGAGAAGCGCCGGGCGCTCCGCGCCAAGGCGACCGGCAAGCAGAAGAAGAAGGCCCGCGCCAAGCAGGGTACGCCGCCCTTCGCCATCGATCCGGCCCAGGCGGGCCCGGACTCGGCGGAGAAGCACGCCGCCGGCAAGTAGCTGGCCGCCCCGCAGACGCTCCGACGAGGTTGACCACGCGCAACCGTGCGCGTGGTCCGGGCCGTTCATGCTCTCGACATGGACATCCAGAAGCTCCCAGTGAACTCGCGGGCCGCGGCCGCCAACCAGGGGATCGAGCGCGTGGTGAACCGGTGGATCGGGGCGCGGGACCGCGCGCTCGAGGGGCTGCACCTCGGGGGGCGCGCGGCGCGCTACGACGACGAGCACTACGAGTTCGTCGGCGGCGCCTCCGACACGCTGCGCAAGAAGCACTACGACAAGAGCCTGCGGCTGCTCTGGAAGGGCGAGGCCGCGCTCCCGTGGTCGAGCTTCCGCGACCTCGCGCCCCACGAGCGCGAGCTCCTCACGCTGGCGGAGCAGAACATGAGCGACGGCGAGCGGGCTCTGCGCGCGCGCATCACGAGCGCCGAATTCAAGGAGCAGCTCGACCGCGAGTACACCCTCGAGCAGAAGCGGGCGATCGTCTCCATCCTCGCCGCGATCGGGCACGGCGAGGCCTACGCGTGGCTGGTGTCGGCCAGCTTGCTCCCCGAGGTGCAGAGCACGGGGGCGAAGGCTGCGCTCACGATGCAGGTCCTCGAGGAGGCCAAGCACTTCGTGGTGATGCGGGAGCTGATGCAGGCCTTCGACGTCGGCGTCCCGCGGCAGAGCGTCTGGGAGTATCTGCTGCTCGAGGGCGCGCTCAAGGCGAAGGGCCTCGACAAGTTCTTCGGGATGAACGTGCTCGTGGAGAGCATCGCGCTCTCGATCTTCGGCGTGCTCTCCACGCTGCCGGGGCTGGAGGTGCTGCGGCTGTTCCACCTCGACGAGAGCCGTCACACCGCGCTGCCCGTGAACTACTTCCGCGAGTTCCCGATGAGCACGTGGCAGCGGCGCAGCCCGCTCGCGCGCGCGCGGCGCCTGAGCATGGCGCTGCCGACGCTGCCCCTGGTGATGCTGCTCGAGCCCGACTTCGCGGTGCTCGGGATCGACGCGTTCGACTTCGCCGGATCCGTCATGCGCAAGGTGACCTTTCTCTCCATGCGCGCGGGGTTCCTGGGGGCGGAGGAGGCCGAGGGGCAGAACCGCTTCTTCAACCAGGTCTTCAACGCCTACTGCCGCAGGACGCGGCCCAGCCACGTCGACAAGGACTACATGGCGGCCGAGACCACGCGGGGTGCGGAGGAGCTCGCCGTCGAGCGAGAGGCCTTCGGCATCGGGGCCGCGGGCGCGGCCTAGCGACGCTAGATCGGGCAGTTGAACTGCACGGTCACGTCCGTGATCCGCGGTGAGGTGCGCTCGTCCTCGGAGATCAGCGTGATCTCGAGCTCGAGGTAGCGGCGCGGCGGCACGGGTCCGGGAGGGGCGTCCAGCTCCGTCGGCCGCGCGGCGAACGGGCCGATCCAGGCCGCCGCGCCGAGGTCGACGAGGCGGTCGGCGCTGCGCGCGCGCACCTCGACCCGCGAGCCCCGCGGGACGTCCGCGTCCCACGTGAGGCGCTCCCACTCGGTCGGGCCCATCGCGCAGCCCTCGACGACGGTGCGCAGGTACCCGTTGGGCGCCGTGAAGGTGCGCAGCGCGAAGCCCGTGAAGTCCGAGTAGGTGTACGGGTTCTCGCCGACCGGGAAGTCGCGCGCGGTGCCGGTCGCCGGGTCGATCCGCGTCGCGCTCGAGGAGTCCTGGTTGATCAGCCAGACCATCCCGGCGGAGTCGAGCCCGACGCCCGTGCTCCCGAGCCCCGGCAGCGGGCGCGCGTCCGTCCCATAGATGCGGATCGCGCCGCCCGTCTCGGCGTCGAAGACCGTCAGCCGGCTGATCGGGTCCGAGGCGCTGACGCCCCCGGGCCCGATGATGATCCAGTCGTGCGAGCTCGCGACGTAGATGCGGCCGGCCGCGTCGGCGGCGATCCCGCGCGTCGCGCCCGAGTCCGGCAGGCGCACCTCGAACCAGCGCCTCGCGGTCGGATCGAAGCGGAACGCAGACGTGCAGAGGAATCCCGCGATCCATACGCGGTCGCTCGAGTCGACCGCGATGCCATACGAGCTGGGGCACGAGTCCCCCGAGCGCCCGGGTGCGGTCTCGCGCGCGCCGACCGCGCCGGTGCTCGAGTCGACGTCGACGATGTTCCCGGACGCCGACTCCACGAACCAGATGTTGCCCCGGCCGTCGCCGACCGCACCGTACGGCCGGAACCTCCCGAAGGGCCCCGTGCGCGGCAGCGTCACGGTGCGCAGCACGCGGCCGTCGGTCGGGTCGAGCTGCACCACCGTGCCCTCGTCGTGGAGGCCCACCCAGACCGTCCCGCCCGCGTC
>JAYRVK010000108.1:0-1616 GCA_041918555.1 Sandaracinaceae bacterium | reverse complement strand
GTCTTGCCCGTGCCCGGTGGACCGAGGAAGACGAAGTGATTGGCCCTCGGCGCCAAGGGGAGCTCGGCCGCTCGCCGCATCTCCTCGACCTGGAGCACGGCGCAGAGTCGGTTGACCTCGGCCTTGACCTCCCTCAGGCCGACGAGCGCGCCGAGCTCGGCGATGACCTTGCCGAGCTCGGCCTTGTCGGCCTTCGGCTCGGGCGGCGGGAGGACCGCCTGGATGCTCTGCGGCTCGGCGGTGATCTTCCCGAGCCGCTCGGCGTCGGCCTTGGATAGGTCCTTGCGCCGGTGCGCGAAGCGCTGCAGCACGACCAGCTGCACCTTCCGCTCGGGCTCGGTCATCGACGGCCAGATGGTCGCGAGCTCCCGGAGCTCGGGGACGATCGGGTGGACCCCACAGCGCATGGTGCGGAGAAGGCCTCCCGTGGCGGCGAGCGTCTGCGGGTGGACGCGCCCCGAGAGGGGCACGATGAGGGCGTGCGCCTTGTCCGCGGTGTCGATCGCCTTCTGGGCCTGGACGAGGTCGTCGTACACGACGCTGAGCGTCCGGCACCACGTGGACTGCCGCACGGCATCGACGCCCTCCGCCTCGGCGATGACGAGCGCGCGCTCGAGATCCTTCGCTCCCGCCTCCAAGCCCTTGGCGGTGTAGCGGGCGAGGAGGCCCCGGAGCGCCAGGGCGTACGCGTACTCGACCGAGCTCGTCCCGGACTTCTCCGCGTCGGCGACGAGCGCCGCGACCTGCTCGACCGTCGTCGTAGCGATCGAGTCTGCGAGCCTCGTGGCTCGGTCGATGAAGGCTGCGTCAGGCGCGCGTGTCATCTTGGCCCCTGAGAGGAGCGAGCGGGATGGCTCAATCTACCGCGCGCGCGAAGAGGCGCGAGGACCGTCGGATCGGGAGTGTCGCGGTGCTCGTCGCCTCGGCGACGAACGACGACGGCCATCGCGGGCCTGCGAGGGCTCACAGCCGCTCGATCCCCGTGTACGGCGGCACCACGTCCACGACCTCGACCTCGACGCGGCACGCGCTCGCGCCGAGGTGTCCGTCGCGGACCACCACCCACAGCGGGTAGACCCCGGGATCCTCGGGCGAGAGCCAGATCGTGTCGCGGACCGGCGCGACGGAGACCTCGGGATCGAACTCTCCGTCGGTCGAGAACCACGAGTAGTAGGCGCCCTCGGTGCCCTCGACGAGCGCGCCGTCGAGGGCCACGACGGGAAAGGCCTCGGTCCAGTCCTCGTCGCCGGGATCGGGCCGGAGCTCGACCTCGGCGAGGCCCGACACGACCGGGCGCGCGCCGAGCTCGGGGGCGCAGGCGTGCGGATCGCCGGCGCCGCGCGCGCTCATCCACACGTCGCCGATCGCGAAGCGCGGCGGCGGCGGGTTCGTGGTGAGGACGTCGCGGCGCGTGATCGCGATGCGCTTGAACGCGCGCTCCGCGAGCTCGCCGTCGACGTAGAGATCGACGTGGACGGTGATCGCGACGCCGACCGTGTCGACGATCCGCGCGACGAGCTCGGGCGGCGCGCCGCTCGCGGCGCCGAGCTCCGCGAACAGCGTGGCGATCCCCTCGGTGCACCGCCACGGCTCGGTCGCGCTCGCGCACGCGCCGG
>JAYRVK010000107.1:0-4586 GCA_041918555.1 Sandaracinaceae bacterium | reverse complement strand
GGCTGTTGACTCGCAAGTTTTCTTGACTCGTCGCGGCGGGCGTCGGAGGGGACGCCGCGGCCTCGGGCGCGACGCCGCCGGAGCGGCGGCTCCGCGGGCGCGCCGCGCGCGGCTCGACGGGGTCGTCCACCGCGGCCTCGGGGGTGGTCTCGGCCGCGGGGGGGGGCTCGGCGGGCGGCGCGACCGGCTCGGGCTCCGGCTCGGCCACGGGGGGCTGGGCGATCGCGGCGGGCTCGGCGATCGCCGCGGGCGTCGTCGCCGCGGGGACTTGGTCGGAGCCCCGCAAGAACATGCCGGCGAGCCCTCCGCCGACCGCGAGCACGACGGCGATCGCGGCGGCCGGGATCAGCCACGCGGCGCGGGGCGCCTCGTCGTCGAGCGCGGCCTCGGGCGTCGACGCCACGTCGGCGCGCAGCGCGGCGGTCGGCGCGAACGCGTCCTCGGAGCGGTCCTTCTTCTTCGCGGCGGGCGACGGGTACTTCGTCTTCTCGCCGCGCGAGGACGAGCTCGGCCGCGCGCGGATGCTCGAGCGGATGCGCTCGTCGTCGATCCGCGGGGTCAGCCCCAGGCCCTCGTCGGGGGTGAGGTGCACCTGACGCGGCGCCTGGAACCTCGCGTCGCCGAAGGGCTCGAGCGCGCGCGCGAAGTCGGCCACCGTCGCGAACCGACCCGCGGGGAAGCGCTCGACCGCGCGCTTCACGACGAGGCCGAGCGCCTCGGGGATCGTCTCGCGCAAGACGTGTGGCGGTGGGTGGTCCGCGGTGAGGATCTCGAGCAAGAGCGCGTTGAGGCTCTGCGACTTGTACGGCAGCGCGCCGACGAGCAGCTCGAAGAGGATCAGCCCGAGCGCGTAGACGTCGGTGCGCTCGTCGACGTCCTTCTCCTCGAGCTGCTCGGGGGACATGTAGCGGGGCGTCCCGACGATCGAGCCCGAGCTCGTGAGCTTGCTGTCGGCCTGCGGCTCGGAGGCCTTCGCGAGCCCGAAGTCGAGGACCTTCGTGTCGTAGGGCGTCCCGTCGCGATCGCAGCAGACGAAGAGGTTCTCGGGCTTGAGGTCGCGGTGGAGGATCCCCGCCTGGTGCGCGGCGGCCACGCCGGCGAGCGCCGGCATCAAGAGCGCGATCGCGTCCCGCGCCGCCATGCCCTCCTCCGCGATGAAGTCCCGCAGGCTCTGGCCCTCGAGGTACTCCATCACGAGGAAGATCTCGCCCTCGTGCTCGCTGACGTCGAACACCTGCACGACGTTCGGGTGCGAGAGCCGCCCCATCGCGCGCGCCTCGCGCAGGAAGCGGCGCCGCCGCTCGGGGTCGTCCTCGAGGAGCCACTTGATCGCGACGCGGCGCCCGGTGACCGCGTGCCGCGCGCGGTAGACGGCGCCCATGCCGCCCTTGCCGAGGAGCGCCTCCAGCTCGTACTTGCCCTCGACGAGCTCTCCGATCTTGGCTTCTGCGCTGGCCACCGTGGACGAGGATACCAAAGGCGCGCGTCCGTGGTTCACCCCACGGCGGTTACGGAGGCTCCGACGGCGCGGTGCTAGGCTGCGGGGGGAGACTATCGCGCGATCCCCACGCTCACCGACTACGAGCTCGTCTCGCAGCGCGTCGCGCGCATCGAGCACTTCGCGCGCGGTGCGGACGGCTCGTGGACGTACCGCGTCGCCGACGCGGGCGGGCGCCTCGATCTCGGCGCGGGCGCGGTCCTCGCGGTCGACGAGCTCAACGACGGCGCGTTCGAGGTCCCCGGCGACGGCTGAGGCAGAGGCGCCGCGCGCGCGTCGGCTTCTCGTCTGCCGCCTGGGAAGGGCGGCGTTCGGCCGCGGTCGGTTCATGGGCGCCTCCGGAGCCGGCTGCGCCGTCTCCTGCGGCGGCTCCGCGAGCCCGCTGCGCGGTCTCGCTGCGCACGCGACGAGCCCCGGTCGGGTCTCGCCGCGGCGGTCCGAGCCCCTCTGGGTCTCGGCCCGATCGGCGCTGGATCGGAGTCGGGCACGGCATGCATCAGGAGCGGAACCCGCACGCGACGAGCAGCGCTGGCTCGACCTCGGGCCTCCAGGAAGCGGCGCGCGATCGAAATCCAAGCCGCGCGTGCGCGCACTGCGAAGGCCACCGCGACGTTCGCGCGGAAGCTCGGTTTCCGTAACGCGCAGGCCGAGATCGTCCGCCCCGGCGCCGAGGCGCGCGTCGCGATCTTCATCTCCTTGGAAGCCGCCGAGGCACGTCCGTCGACGGGGCTCGAAGCGGTCGCGAGCTCGCGGCCAAGCTCGCGAGGACGCGCCGGCGCCGCGCCCTCCGCGCAGCGGGCTGGAGGCTCAGCCCCGCGGGGCTGGGGCGCGCAGATCCCGCTACTCCGCGGGCACACAGAGCGAGCGGTCGGCGGGGGGAGCGCCGCACTCCACGGCGACCAGCCTGCCCGCAATCCGGCCGTCGGCGAAGGTCAGGGCGTATCGGCCAACGACCCGATCCGCCGCCAAGACCTCGAGCTCCAGGTCGCCGGACTCCGCCAGGAGCGGCCCCCCGTCGCCGAGCGTGTTCCGGCACTCTTCATCGGTGCGCTGCACAATCGCCGCGAGAGCCGCGTATCGATCCCCCGACGGCGCGGGCCCCACGCGGTAGTGGCCCGGCTCGAGAGCTCGCCGGAGCGGGTCGGTCCGCTCGAGCGAGAACGCCAACGACCAGCTGTTCGCCGGCTCGCGTCCGCGCTCGAGCGCGTGCTCACACGCGCCGGGCTCGGAGGACGCCGTGAGCCCGAGGTTGTAGGTCCCCGCGCCTCCTTGGAACCAGCCGTGGTCGAGCTCGGCGTCCGCGAGTCGGCCATCCGCGTGCGCGACGATCGGTGCACGCGGACAGCAGGACGAGCGCTCCGCGCCGTGGTCCGAGATCGTCCGTCATGGCAGACTCACGCGCGATGGCCGTCGACGCGCCACGGGCCGCTCGCACGCTGCGCCAGCGCGAGGCACGGGCGCGGGGGGAGCGCGAGCTCCGTGCGCGCGCCGCGCGCGAGGAGCTCGGACGGCGACTCGCGACGTGTCTCCCGGAGCACGCGCGCGCGTGGCTGATCGGGTCGCTCGCGTGGGGTGGCTTCGGCACGCGGAGCGACATCGACGTCGTAGTCGAGCGGCTCTCCGAGGCCGAGGCGACGCAGCTCGAGGGCTCGCTCGGAGTGATCGAGGGCGCGGCCGTCGAGGTGCTCCGGCTCGAGGAGCTTCCGCCCGCGTTCCGAGCGCGCGTGAAGCGCGAGGGGGCGCGGCTCGATGGTCGATGAGCCCGCGACGCTCGCACGCCTCGCGCGGCTCGCCGCCGAGCTCGACCTCGATCGCGCCGCGCTGGTTGCGCGCCGGGACGAGACGGCCGAGCTCCTCGAGGGCTGGGAGGTCGAGCCCGGCCTCCCTCGGGCCGAGCTCGTGCTCGTCGCGGTGAACGTCCACGGCTACTACACGGCCCTGGAGACGGCCCTCGAGCGCATCGCGCGGGTCATCGACGACCACGTCCCGACGGGTCCCGGTTGGCACACCGAGCTCCTCGCGCAGATGCGGGTCGAGGTGCCGGCGCTCCGGCCCGCGGTCGTCTCGGCGTCGATCCTGCCCGAGCTCCACGAGCTCCGCCGCTTTCGACACTTCTTCCGCAACGCCTACGTCCTCGAGCTCGATCCGGCCCGTGTGCGGGCGCAAGCGGAGCGTCTCGTTCACGTCCACGCGGTCGTTCAGAGGGGCCTCGATGAGCTCCGTGAGCACGTCGACGCCGTCGTCCGCGAGCTCACCCGCTGAGCCGCGAGCGGGCGGCTGCGCCTCATCCGTCGGGCGGCTCGACGTGCGCGTCCCTCGCAGGACCCGCGTCGCGCGTCGCCGGGTCGATGCCCGCGTCCCACGCGAGGCGCGTGCATCCGCGCGCGATCGACGCGCGCTAGAATCCGCCCTCGTGCGGCCTCCGCTCGTCGCGCTCCTCGCGCTCGGCCTCCTCGCCCCCGCGCCCGCCGCGGCGCAGGCGGTCGATCTCACGCGGCCCGATCCCGTCGCGAGCGCGCTCACCGACGTGCGCCTGTCGCTCGAGGTGGAGCGCCAGGAGGCGGGGGTGGTGCTCGCGTTCGAAGGGCTGCTCTCGCTCGTCGCGGGCGGTCTGCTCGCGGGGTTCGGCCACGCCGATCCGTTCTGGCTCGCGTTCGGGGTCGGCACGGCGGGCTGGGGCGCGGTGAACGCCGCGCTCGCGCTCGGGCTCCTCGACCTCGACGGGGGGCGCCGGCGCGCCATCGAGCGCGAGCGCGGCGCGCTGCGCTACGGCGACGTCGGGCGCGCGCGCGACGCGGCCATCCGCCGACAAGGAGACGCCGCCGCGCTCTTCGCGTTCAATGCGGGCCTCGACGTGTTCTACGTGGCGACCGGCGTCCTGCTCTTCTTCCTCGCCGACCAGCTCAGCGGCGTCGACGAGCCGCAGCTCCTGCGCGGCTATTCGGTGGCGCAGATCGGGCAGGGCGCGTTCCTCCTCGTGTTCGACGCGATCGAGTGGATCGCGTCGCAGGGCCGCGCGGGGCGGCTCGCGGAGGTCGCGCCGTGAGAGCCCTCGCGATCGCCCTCTGGCTCGCCGCCGCGCCCGCCG
>JAYRVK010000106.1:0-6942 GCA_041918555.1 Sandaracinaceae bacterium | reverse complement strand
GGGGGGGGGGCGGCGGGCCGTCGAAGTCGATGGTGTTCGCGCGGGTCACCGCCTCGAGCTCGTCGGGATCCACCTCGCCGACGACGTGCGGGAAGCGGCGGCGCAGGGCCTCGCGCACCTCGTCGGAGGTGCGCTCGCGCCGCATGCCGAGCCACTCGCGCGAGCCGAAGAGGAGGCCGACGCCCGGCTTGCCGTCCTCGAGCATGCGCACGCGCGGCGCGTGCACCCCGGCCACCTCGACCGCGCGGCGCGCGAGCCAGTCGGCCAGGGTGGACTTGCCGACGCCCGCGGGGCCGGTGAGGAACACCGCGCGCGAGCGCGCCTCGCCGCCCTCGACCACCTCCGAGAGCGCGCGCCAGAGCTCGTCGCGCTCGGCCTCGCGGCCGACGAGGGGGAGCGCGCGGAACCCGTAGAGCCCGAGGCCCGCGCCGACGACGTGGATGGGGCCGAGCTCGAGCGGCTCGCGCCAGCTCGCGGGGAGCGGCCTGCGGAGCGGGGGGGGGACCGCGTCCGCGGTGTGCTCTGGCGGCGGGTGCTCGCTCCGCGCCTGGACCCGGGAGTGGCTCGGCGGCTCGCCGCCGATCACGTGCAGCGCCGAGCGCGGGGCGGTGACCGCCTCGCGCGTCACGTCGGCGTTCGACCACACCGGCGCGACGAGCCGCGGATCGGCCGGCTCGGGCGCGTGGCCGAGCGCCTCGAGCGCGTAGCGGGCCTCGGCGGCGGTCGTGATCCGGTGCGTGGGGCGCGGCTCGGTCAGCCGGTCGAGCCACGACGCGAAGCCCGCGGGGAGCGGGAAGCGCGGGCGTCCGTCCTCGCCGCGCGAGAGCTCGCGCGCCATCACGCCGAGCGCGTACAGATCCGTCCACGGCCCGACGCCGAGCCCCTCGCCGTGCTGCTCCGGGGCCATGTAGCGCGGCGTGCCCGCGCCCGCGGGGCCGTCCTGCGCGGCGTGGCGCGCGAGCCCGAAGTCCGCGATCGCGAGCTGCGGCGCGCGCTGCCCGCGCCGCACCCAGAGCACGTTCGAGGGCTTGAGATCGCGGTGCACGACGCCCCGCGCGTGCGCGTGCGCGAGCCCGTCGAGGAGCGCACCGAGCGCATGCGCGAGCGCGCGCCAGCCGGGCGCGGGAGGGCGGGCCCACAGCGTCGCGTCGCCGAGCTCCATCACGAGGTAGGGCTGCTCGGGGACGAGCGACTCGGGGCGCGAGCGCGCGACCGAGACCCGCACCTCGCCCTGATCGACGATGCGCACGACCGCGGGGTGCAACAGGCTCGCGACCGCGCGGGCCTCGCGCGCGACGGCCTGCCGATCGATCGGCTCGCGCAGGAGCTTCACCGCGACGGCGAGCGAGCTCGCCGGGTGCACCGCGCGCCAGACGTCGGCGCTGCCGCCGACGGCGAGCCGCTCCTGCAGGTAGAAGACCCCGAGACGAAGCAGACCCATCCCGCTCCGGTGACGAGGATGCCACGCGCGCGCCGCGCCGGCTCGTGGACGTGAGGGCGCGCATGCGATACGGATGCGACCCGATGGCCGGCCCCGAGCCGTGGTGGAGCGGAGCGCGCGCGCGCCGGATCGCGACGGGCGTCGTGCTCGCGCTGAGCGCGCTGATGATCGCGTGGCCGCTCGCGAGCGCGCAGTGGCTGCCCTTCGTCGACTACCCGCAGCACCTCGGGACGATCGCCGCGATCCACGGGCAGGGCGATCCCGCCTTCGCGCCGTACTTCGTGGTCGAGTACTCGCGCAGTCAATATCTCTTGCTCTATGTGGTCGCGGACTGGCTCGCGTACCCGCTCGGCGTGGAGGGCGCGGCGCGGCTCACCGCGATCCTGTCGATCGCGGGCTTGCCGCTCGCGCTCGGGCTCTGGCTGCGCGAGCACGGGCGCGAGCCGATGCTCGGCGCGCTCGCCGCAGGCGTGGCGCTCCACGTCTACGTGTTCTGGGGCTTCCTGAACTTCTCGACGGGGATGACGGCCGGGCTCCTCGCGCTCGCCGCCTTCACGCGGCTGATGCGGCAGCCGACGAGCCGCAACGCCGCGCTGTTCGGCCTCGGCGCGCTCGCGACGTTCTACTCGCACGCGCAGCTCTACGCGTGGCTCGCGCTCGCGTGCCTCGTGACGCTCCTCGCGATGGCGCCCGCGGTCGGGCGAGCGCGCGCGATCGGCGCGCTGTGGCGCGGCCTCGCGGGCGCGCTGCCGTCGGTGCTCGGCCTGGGCTACTGGCTCCACCGCTCGCGCGTGCTCGAGCACGGCGAGGCGGGCCTCCGCAGCGGACACGCCGAGCAGGTGATGGAGGACCCCGCGCGCTTCGCGCCGGTCGAGGACACCGTGCGCGGCTGGCTCGGCCACAGCTTCGAGATCTACCGCGACGGCGCGGGCCTCTGGATCGCCGTCGCGTTCTTCGCGTGCGCGCTGCTCGTGATCGCGCTCCGCAGCGCGGAAGGGGGCACGAGCCAGGGCGCGACGAGCGACGAGCTGCGCGCGGACGCGCCGAGCGACGAGCCCCGCCGGGAGACGAGGAGTGGGAGAGGCGAGGAGAGCGCGCGCGCCCTGCGCGCGCGGGACGGGGATGCCGAGCCGGCGGGCGCGGGCACGGAGGCGGACGCGATGCTGGCCCGCGGGCTGGCTTGGCTGCGCGGCACCCAGGCGCCGGCCGTGCGCTCCTTCGCGCCCGAGCTGGTCGCCGCAACGACCTTTGCGCTCTACCTCTTCGCCCCGGTCAGCTACCGGCTGATCGAGCCGATCAGCCACCGCTTCCTCCCGCTCGCGCTCGCGCTGCTGTGCGCGCTCGGCCCGCGCGCGCTCGTCGGACCGCGCGTGCGCTACGGGCTCGCCGCCGCGCTGATCGCCCTGTCGATCTTCGTCGGGGTGGCGCACTCCGAGCGCTTCCGCGTCACCGACGAGGAGATGGGCGAGCTGGCGCAGGCGCTCGAGCACACCGAGCCCGGCCGCCGGCTGATGGGGCTGATCCACGACCAGGGCTCCGAGGTGCTCCCGTTCGCGACCTACCTCCACGCGCACCAGTACTACCAGGCGCGCGTCGGCGGCATGGCGTGCTTCGGCTTCGTCGAGTTCCCGAAGTCCCCCGTGCAGTGGGCCGAGGGCGCCGCGCCTCCCCCCTTCCCGCCCCGCTTCGAGTGGACTCCGCAGCGCTACGACCACCGCACGTGGGGCGCGCACTTCGACTACTGGCTGGTGCGGCACCCGCCCGGCCGGCCCCCGCAAAACCCCTTGCGTATTCCACCGAACGCCCCCGACGCCCCGCGGATGCTCTTCGAGTCCTCGCGCTGGACGTTGTACGGGCGCGAGTGACCCGCGCGATCTAGACCTCACCGCGTGGAGGAGCCGCGCGAGGTCACCGACGAGGAGCTCGAGCGCGTCGCCGCGCGCGTGCGCTCGATCCGCCGCCGGGAGCTGCGGGCCAAGCTCGTCGGCGTCGCGGTCGCCGTCGGGCTCGCCGTGGGGCTCTTCGCGGGCAGCTACGTCGTGATCCCCGCCCCGCCGCGCGAGGTGCGGGCGCTCGCGACCTCGGGTCGCTCGGGCGAGACGAGGATCCGGGTCTTCGTCGCCGCGCTCGGCTTCCTCGTGGGCGCCTTCGTGTACACGCGGCTCGCGCCGCGCGAGCACCCCGACGACGACGAGTGAGCCCTACACGATCGCGCCGGGCAGCGCCGGCGCGCCGTAGGGCATCGTCATGCACGCCATGTCGCCCGGGTCGCACGGCCGGCGGCGGTAGCGCTCGTCGGGGTCGACGAGCTCGCCGTCGCCGACGACGGGCGCGCCTGCGTCGGTGCCCGCGTCCGCGGCGAACGGGTCGGTCTCGTCGCCGCCGCTCGTGCCCTCGCCGCTCCCTTCCTCGGCCCGCTCGTCCGAGCCTCCGCAAGCGCCGACGAGCGCGGCCGCGCCGAGCACGATCGCCCCGCGCGTGATCTCCCGCCGCGACACCGCGTTCACGACTCCGGGCATCGCCCCCTCGAGCGCGCCTCCGCAGAAGGGGCACGCGCGCTCCGTGAAGCGGGCGTGGCGGCGGCAGTGAGGGCAACCGATCAGCTCGTCCATGCGTCCTCCGTGGGTGCCAGCCTACGACGCGCGGGGTGCGCGTTGGTTCTATCGCGTCACGAACCTCAGCACGAGGTCGCGCGGCCCGAGCGTGAAGCTCATCCGCTCGCGGACGTGGACCGAGGTCGCGCGCACGTCGAAGGTCCTGGCCACCATGCTCGTGACCATCGCCGCCTCGAGCAGCGCGAGGGGCCGGCCCGGGCAGATGCGCGGGCCGCCGCCGAACGCGACGTCGAGCTTGGGCTGGTGCGCGAGGCCGGCGGGGCGCTCATCGTCGAGCCAGCGCTCGGGCAAGAGCTCGTTCGGTCGGCCGAAGTAGCGAGGGTCCCGCATGATGTGGCGGAGCATCAGGAAGATCGGCGTCCCCGCGGGCACGCGCACGCCGTCGAGCTCCTGATCGACGAGCGCCTCGAGGAACATCACCGCGCCGACCGGGCGCAGACGGCCCGCCTCGCTCATCAGCGCCATCGTGTAGCGCAGGCGCCGCGCGGCCTCGTGGCTCCGGAGCACCGTGGCGTCGCCGAGGACCTCGTCGGCCTCGGCGCGCAGGCGCGCGTGCACGTGCGGGTGCTGCGACGCGTAGTGCAGCATCCACGCGGTGGTGTTCGCGGTGGTGTCCTCGCCCGCGAGGAGGATCGTCACGACGTTCGAGTACACGTCCTCGTCGCTGAGCTCCGCGCTGGGATCCTCGGCGTCCGACGCGAGGATCAGCGCCTCCATCAGACTCCGCGGCCCGTCGCTCCGATCGCCCGCCTCGAGCGCCGCGCGCGCCTCGCGCACCATCTCGATCACGATCGCGCGCACGGCCGCGATCGAGCCATCGAGCTCGCGATCCACACGGCGCCGCAGGCCCCAGCGCCAGTAGGGGACCGGCGCCGCGATCCGCGCGGCGACGGCGGGGAACACGACCTCGAGATGCCGGCGCAGCACGTCGGGACCGCGCCGCAGCGTGTCGAGGTCGCGCCCGAGCGCGACCGCGCCGGTGACGTCGATCGTGTAGCGCATCAGCTCCTCGACCACGTCGACCCTCGCCCCGTCCGTCGCGAGCCAGTGCGCGCGCAGCCGCTCGGTGATCTCGGCGACGCGATCGAACGACGCGAGCATCGCGCGGCTGTTGAGCCCCGCCGTCACGAGCCGGCGCTGCCGTCGCCACGCCTCGCCCTCCGCGGTGAACACGCCGCGCACCCCGAGCTCCTCGATCACGTCGCGCATCGCGCGGTAGCGCGCGAAGTCCTGCGGGCGCGAGCGCAGGATCGTGCGGGCGAGCTCCCCGTCGCCGACGCAGAGCACCTCGCGGCCCGGCGCGCGGATCACGAAGCGCGGCCCGACGTCGTGCGCCCAGCGCTCGAGCACCTCGTAGATCCGGCCCGAGCTCAGCGCCGCGAGGTGCCCGACGACCGGGAGGCCGGGAGGGCTCGGGAGATCCGCGAGCTGCATCAGGACGCAGCGTCGCCCGAACCGACCGCGCGCGCCACCGCGCCCGGCGGCACTCAGGCCATCGACGCGTGGGCTCGCGCGGACTCGGTGAGCCGGCCCACGATCGCGGGCGCCTCCCGCACGAGCGCGTCGTCGCGGAGCGCCTCGACCATGAACCGCGCGAAGTCCACGCGCCTCGTCCGGTTGCTCGCGAGCACCGGATCCCCGACGTGCCGGCTCCACACCGGGAGGCCCTGGCTCTCGCCCTCCTCGAGGTCGCTCCCGCGCACGACGGTCCAGCGCCGGTCGCTCGCGAAGATCGCGTCGGTCGCGCGCACCTGGTCGTCGAGGTCCGCGAGGCGCGTCGCGCGCCCGACCCACCGGAAGACCGGGAGGACGAGGCGCAGCCTCAGCGGGTACGTGTCCTTCCCGTCGCGCGTGATGTGCCAGCCGCACGAGAACACCAGCCGCGCGTGAGGCTCGGCCAGATCGAGGACCGCCTGCGCGGTGCCGGACGCGTAGCGCTTCATCCCATACGGCACGAGCACGGTCAGCACGCCGTCGCAGCCCGCCACCGCGCGCGCGACGACCTCGCGGTCGTCCGTCCGTCCGGGGATCACCGTGATCCGACCGGCGAACGCGTCGAGCTTCGAGACGCTCTCCTCGCGACAGACCCCGACGACCTCGTCGCCCCGCGCGAGGCAGTGCTCGACCATGTACCGGCCGAGCTTCCCCGACGCCCCGATGATGCAGACCTTCATGCGCTCCTCCTGTCCCTCGTTTGTATCGATGCATTGATGGGAGAGGTGCCCACCGAATTCGCAGGCGTGATATGCGTTCATGCATGGAGTGGCGGGGCGCGGCGTTCGATTGGAACCGGGCGCGCGCGTTCTTCGTGACGGCGGAGGAGGGGTCGTTCTCTGCGGCGGCAGGACACGCCGTACGGACCGTCACCGGGGCGGGCGCCTCAGGCGCTCGGGCGCGATCGCGGGAGCCTCTGGATCCACGTGCAGACAGCCCGCCGCCTCCGCGGCGGCGCGGAGCTCCGCGACGATCTCCGCGAGGCGCGCGCGGCGGCGCGGCGCGATCAGCCGCTCCTCGATCTGCGCGCGCAGCTCGGGCCCGACGTCCTCGCGGCGCGGGACGTGCCGCTCGAGGACCTCGAAGACCACCCAGCCGCCTTCGTACGCGACCGGCGCCTCGCCGAAGTCGCCCGTTTCGAGCGCGAGCGCCGGCTGGAACGACTCGGTGGCGGCGTCCCGCAGGCCCCGCAGCCGCGTCAACAAGGCTTGCACTTGCTCGGGTGTGAGCTCGTCCCCCGCCGGCCCCCGCCCCGAGAGCCGTGCGTCCGCCGGCTCCTCGCGCGGCCGACGCACGAGGATCTCCTGTGGCGCGAAGGCGTCCGCATCGGCGCCCGCGTAGCCGGCGACGAGCGCCTCCGGCGCGCCGCCGGCGCGCCACGCCGCGAGCATC
>JAYRVK010000105.1:0-19941 GCA_041918555.1 Sandaracinaceae bacterium | reverse complement strand
GGGGGGCGGCCGCGGGGGGGGGGGGGGGGGGCGCCCGCGGGGCCCCCCCCCCCCCCGGCGGCGCCCCCGCCGGGGGGGGGGGGAGGGGGAGACCCGCGAACGAGCGCGGGCGAAAGGAGAAGCTCTCATGGAGAACACTCAGAACGGTCCGCGGTTCACCCTCCGGCTCTACGGGGTGTCGCTCGAGACGGTGCGGGTGGTCGGCGGGCGGATCGAGGAGATCGCGCGGCACGACGCCGACCTCGCGAAGCAGGCGCGCCGGGCGCTCACCAGCATGCACCTCAACCTCGCGGAGGCCATGGACGCGCGCGGTGGGAACCGCACGCTGCGGCTTCGCACCGCGCTCGGGTCGACCAACGAGGTGATCGCATGCCTCGACGTCGGCGTCGCGCTCGGATACCTGGCGCGCGACGAGGCGTGCGTGGCCCTGCTCCGGCAGGTGCGCGCCACGCTGCTCAAGCTCGTGATGACGAAGCGCTGAAGGGACCTCGCAGCGCGCGCCGATCAGAGCTCGGCGTCGAGCTCGCGCTCGGCCTCGATCACGTCGAGCGCGTAGCGGGCCTCCTCGAGCGCGGCCGGGCAACGCGTGATCGCGGTCGACGACAGCGCGCGCAGCCGGTCGCGCTCGAGCGCGGCGAGGTCGCGGGCGAGCGCGCGGAGATCCTCGAGCGCGGCGTCCGCGGAGGCCCGGAGGCGCGCGTGCGCCGTCCCCGCCTCCTCGGCGAGGTCGAGCGCGGTGCGCGCCGCGGCCACGGCGGCCCGGGACCGGCGCGTGTCGCGCGCCTCGAGCGCGGCGCGGGCAGCCGCCCGCGACGTCGCGGCGATCGCCCGCTGCCGCGCCTCCTCGGCCGCGAGCTTGTGCGCGGCGTAGAGGCGGCGCGCCGTCGCCTCGCGGAGCTCCCCATAGCGCGCGCGCGTGGCGCGGATCGCCTCGTCGAGGACCAGTCGCGGATCGCGCCTCATCCCTCCTCTCCTCCACCGGCGTCGCGCAGGCCGAGATCCCGCAACTTCTGTTGCAGTGTCTGGCGCGCCATCCCCACCGCCTCGGCGGTGCGCGAGATGTTGCCGCCGTGCGCCTCGAGCGCGGCCGTGAAGTACGCGACCTCGAGCTCGTGGTTCCAGCGGCGCTTCGTCTCGGTGAACGGCACGCCCGGCTCGGGGCGCCACGCGCTCCCGCGCCGCTTGCTCGGCGCGAGCTCGAGCGCGCTCGCGTCGATGACCTCGGCCGGCGCGAGCACCGCGGCGCGCTGCACCGCGTGCTCGAGCTCGCGGACGTTCCCGGGCCACGCGTGCGCGGTGAGCGCGCGCAGCGCGTCGTCGCCGAGGACGCGCCGCGGGCGGCCCGTGCGCTCGGCGATCCGCGCGAGGAACCGCTCCGCGAGCGCCGGGACGTCCTCGGTCCGCTCGCGCAGGGGCGGCAGGGTGATCTCGACCACGCGCAGGCGGTAGTAGAGGTCCTCGCGATAGCGGCCCGCCTCGATCTCCGCCTCGAGGTCGCGGTGCGTCGCCGCGATCACGCGCACGTCCACCTCGATCGGGCGCGCGCCGCCGACCCGCTCGAAGCGCCGCTCCTGGAGCACGCGGAGCACTTTGGCCTGCGTGGCGAGCGGCATGTCGCCGATCTCGTCGAGGAAGATCGTCCCGCCGTGCGCCGCCTCGAAGCGCCCCACGCGCTGCGCGCTGGCGCCGGTGAACGCGCCCTTCTCGTGGCCGAAGAGCTCGCTCTCGACGAGCTCCTGGCTGATCGCGGCGCAGTTCACGGCGACGAAGGGGCGATCGCGCCGAGAGCTCCGCTGGTGGAGCGCCTGGGCCACGAGCTCCTTGCCCGTCCCGCTCTCGCCGCGCACCAGCACCCCGAGGTCGGTCTCCGCGACGCGCGCGATCGTGTCGAACACGCGCCGCATCGCGGGCCCGCTCCCGATCAGCGCGCCGAAGCCGTACTCGCGCTCGACCCGCTCGACGAGGAGCCGGTGCTCGCGCTCGAGCCGCGTGCGCGCGAGCTCGCGCGCGACGACGAGGCGCAGCTCGTCGTTGTCGAAGGGCTTGGGGACGTAGTCGTCCGCGCCGGCCTTCATCGCGGCGACCGCGACCTTCTCGCTCCCGTGCGCGGTGATCATCACGACGGGGACCTCCGGCCGCGCGGCCTTCGACGCGCGCAGCACCGCGAGCCCATCGACGTCGCCGAGCGCGAGGTCCGTGAGCACGAGATCGAAGCGCTCCTCGGCGAGCGCCGCGATCGCGGCCGCGCCGGAGTCGGCCTCGCGGACCTCGTGGCCCTCCTTGGTGAGGAGCCCGCGGAGCGCGACGCGGATCCCGCGCTCGTCGTCGACGATCAAGAGGCGGCTCACGCGCGCGCCCTCGCGACGGGGAGCTCCATCACGAACTCGGTGCCGCGGCCGGGCGCACTCTCGACCGCGAGCGTCCCGCCCTGCGCCTCCACGATCTTCTTCGAGATCGCGAGGCCCAGGCCCGTGCCGCTCGCCTTGGACGTGTAGAAGGGATCGAAGACGCGTGCGAGCTTCTCCTCGGGGATCCCGGGGCCGTTGTCCTTCACGCGCACCCACGCGGTCCGGCCCGCGAGGTCCTTGCCCGAGGCGACCGACACGACCGGCTCACCGCCCGCGCCCTCGAGCGCGTCGAGCGCGTTGGCGACGAGGTTCACGATGACCTGGCGCGTCTTGTCCGGATCGCCCTCGACCTCGACCGGCTCGACGTCGCGCTCGAGGGTCACCGCGCCGCCGTCGAGGCGGGGCGCGAGCGTGTCGAGCGCCGACGCGACGACCGCGTCGAGCTGCATCGGGCGCTTCTCGACGGGCTCCTCACGCGCGTAGCGGAGCAGGTGCGAGATCGACGCCTCGACGCGATCGAGCTCCTCGAGCGCGACGCGCGCGTACTCGAGGTTGTCCTCCGAGCGCGGGTCCTCGCCCATCTGCTGGACCAGGCTCTTGGCCGCGGTGATCGGGTTGCGGATCTCGTGCGCGATCGAGGCGGACAGCTCCTCCATCGAGCGCGTGTGGCGATGCGTGCGCTTGGTGCGGTCTTGGTCCGCCTCGACGCGGAGCCGCCTCACCTCCTCGTCGACCCACGGATCGCGGAGCACCGGCGCCACCGCCGCGAAGAAGCCGTGGATGGAGAGGCCGATGCCCCAGGCGAGCCCGACGATGAGCGCGGGCAGGAACCCCGCGACCACGAGCAGGAGCAGCAGCGTCATCCCCCACGCGATCGCGTGCGCGAAGAACCCGAGGCGGAGGCCCACGCGGCGCCGCGCCTCCTCCTCTACCGAGCGCTCCTTCCGAGGGCGGGTCATGCGGGCAGGGCTCGATTGTGCGAGACGGAGGGCGCGATGCGCCAGAGCCGCCAGAGCGGGTCGGTGAGCGGGCCGACGAGGTCGAGATCCTCGGCGAGCCGGCGCACGCGCGCGGCGCCGCCCGCGAGGCGCGCGCGGTGGCGCTCGCCGCGGTAGGCCTCGCGCAGCGCGCTCCGCGGGATCGCGTACTCGCGCGCGAGCCAGCGCGGGGCGGTGAGCATCTGGCGGGACATCTCGCCCAGGATGATCGGGATGCGCACCGCGAGGAAGGCGCGCCGGGCGAGGCCGAGGCGCGGCGCGCGCTCGCGCACGAAGCGCTCCGCGAACGAGAGGTGCCGCGCCTCCTCGGTGACGTGGATGCGCATCACGCGCTCGATCAGCGGGTGCAGATCGCGGCGCCGCAGCGCCTCGCGCTGCGCGTGATCGATCGGCGCCTCGCCGCCGAGCACGTAGAAGAAGAAGAGCTCGGGGAAGCTCCGCGCGAGGCGGGGCACGCCGTGCGAGTGGAGGCGATCGAGCCCCTCGAGCCCGCGGGTCGGGAGACCCGCGCGCACCACGAGCTCGCGGAACATCAAGGTGTGTTGCGCCTCCTCGATGACCTCGTGGAGGACGTAGCGCCGCGCGGGGTCGCGCACGTCGAGCTCGCGGCCGAGCTCGAGCAAGCCCGCGCTCAGCACGCCCTCGAAGTCCATCCCGAGGCGGAGCTGCGCGCACACGAGGTGCAGGCCCAGGCGGCGCCGCGTCGCCGCGGGCTGGGCGCGGTACCACGCGGTGGCGCCGAGCGGGTCCTCGTCGCCGAGCTCGAGCCGGGGATCGTCGGGGTCGAGCGCGAGGCCCGGGTCGTCCCACGCGACGTCGTCGTACGCGTCGGAGCGGCGGGCGAGCGAGGCGCGGTTGAGCACGGAGAGCAGAGCGTCCATGCGGGCCCGCCTGGCGATTCGCGTGCCACGCGGAGCCGTGCGGAAAGCCCCCTCGCGTCCCCGCGCCGACCGCCAGGCGCGCCCTGCGGTCGCGCAGGGGCGCGCCTGCGCCGCTCGTCAGGGGGCAACGAACGTTGCGTTGAGCACGTAGCGCCCCTCGTCCGTCGCGCTCGCCCCGCCGACCACCGCGTAGTACGTGCCGGGCGCCAGCACGACGTCGATCCGCGCGCGGCCGCCGCCGCCGGCGAGGCGGGCCTCGCCGCAGCCTTCGAAGAGCGAGAGCTGGGCGCCGGAGTAGCTCGCGACGAGATCGAGCACCACGCGCTGCTCGCTCGCCACGTCCACGCGGTAGACCGCGTCGGGCCCGTAGCCGTCGCCGCAGACGCCGGGATCCCGGAAGCCGTCGGGCCCGCCGGTCGTGTCGCCCATCCACGCGCCGCTCGCCGCGATCGCCGCCGCGCTCCGGCACGCGGTGCTGGGCCCCTCGGTGGTCAGCGTCAGCGCGTACCCGTCATCTCCCCCGCTCACGCCCTCGACGACGACCCAGTAGGTCCCCGCGTCGAGCGTCTCCTCGAGCGTCGCGCGCTCGTGGCACTCGCGGCCCGCGTGCTCGAGGCACGCGACGCGCGCGGCCGCCGGATCGCAGGCCGAAGTCAGCCCGACGCGCAGGCCCGGCGCCACGCCGGTCGCGGGGTCGACGACGCCGACCGCCTCGAGGCGGACGCGCCGCCGCGAGGTCAGCGTGAAGGTGTGCAGCGCCTCCTCCGCGACGAGCGCCGCGCCGCGGCAGTCGGTCGCGAACGCGTCGGTACCGCTCCCCGTGCGGCCGCTCACCGCCACCCCGGGCGCGAGGACGCTCGCGGTCCCGCACGCCGGCGCGTCGGCCGGGCGCACGGTGACGTCGAGGGTGTAGCGGATCGCCGCGGGCATCCAGCCGCGCCAGTCGCTCGCCTGCACCTCGAGCGCGTAGGCGCCGGCGGGGACCCGCCGCAAGAGGCGCGTCATCGAGCTGCTCCCGCCGAAGAACGAGCCCGGGCCCCACACGCGGCACCCGCCGGCCGCGCCCCCGACGTCGGTGGTCGGATCGCCGCACGCGGTCTCGAAGAACACGTTGAACCAGTACTCCCACTCGTGCGACGGCGTGCAGTCGGGGCAGCCCGGCACGGGGGTCGGCGGCGGCGGCTCCATCAGGCTGAGCGTGATCTCGACGTCGCTCGCCTCGGTCAGCGCGAGCGTGTGGAAGCGCGACGCGCCGCAGGTCCCGCCGCCGGTGCCGGGGCCGCCGGTCGTGATCACCGCGCCCTCGACGCTCGTCCCCGGCGTGATCGCGACGGCCGCGTCGCAGGTCGCGCCGCCCGTCGCGCAGTCCTCGTCGACGAGATCCGCGCGGCCGTCGCAGTCCTCGTCGATCCCGCTGTCGCAGAGCTCGCGCGCGCCCGGGTGCATCGCGGGGTTCGCGTCGTCGCAGTCGTCGCCGCCGAAGCAATACTGCGTGCCGTGGCCGTCGCCGTCGCGATCGGGGCAGCTCGTCGTGCCGCAGCCCGGGATCCGCGCCGACGCGCACGCCCCATCGACGCAGCCGTCCGCGGTGCAGCGATCCGCGTCGTCGCAGTCGGCGTCGGTCGCGCAGGGCGTCGACTCGTGGACGCAGCGGTACTCGCCGGTGCAGCGGTCGGTCGTCGCGGGGTTCCCGTCGTCGCACTGCGTGGCGTCGAGGCACTCGCACTCGGGGCGCCAGTCGAACGCGCACAGCCCGCCCGTGCACGTCTCGATCGAGCAGAAGAACCCGTCGTCGCAGTCCGCGTCGGTCGCGCACTCGGCGCAGCCCTCGATCCGGCGGGCCCAGCACGCGCCCTCCTCGCAGAAGTCCTCGGTGCACGCGTCGTCGTCTGCGCAGTCCGCGTCGGAGCTGCACGCGCCTGCGTCGGGCAAGGGAGGTTGCATCCCCGCGTCCGCGCGCGGGCCGATCGCCGCGTCCTCGGGCGGCGCGCCCGCGTCCGCCGGCTCGACCGGGGTCCCCTCGCAACCGAGCACCAGGGCGCATCCCAGCGCGAGCGCACCCCAGCCGGGGTGCCCGATGATGATCGAGCGCACGTCGCCTCCTCGCGATCGTCGGGGGGCGGAGCACCGCGCGCGGCCCGTGGACGGCCGCGGCTCGCGCCTCTCCCGTGTCGTGCAGCCTGGTTGCGGACTGGCGCGAGCGCATTCAGGGAGCGCGGCTACCGCGCGTCGTTCAGGAGGACCTCGAGCCCCGCGCTCATGGTGAAGGTGTCCGGTCCGTCGCTCGGCTCCACCGAGAGGACGTGGAGGAAGCGCACCACCGGGCCGAGCGTGACGTCGCCGGCGACGAAGCCGAAGCCGATCGCGCCCTCGAACGACGGGCGGACGTTGTCGCCGTAGAAGGCGAGCGCGGCCGCGACCTCGGCCCAGATGCACGAGGCGCGCGAGGCCTCCTCGGGATGGGCGATGCCGCGCGGCCGGAACCGAAGGCCCAGCGCGAACGACGACAGGTAGGCAGCGGAAGGATCGTTGTCCGGGGGATCCGGCGGCGGCGCGTCCGCGAGGAAGCCCATGCGCATGCGGATGACCGGCATGAGGTACTTCGTCAACGAGACGTGCGCGGCGATCGATCCGGTCGCCCCAGGCCAGTAGAGCTGGAGCTGCGGATCGGTCACCGGGAACCACACCGCCCCCTCGAAGCCGAAGAGCAGCCGCGGGCCGTCATCGGACGGCGCCGGAACGTCCTGCGCGTGCGCGCCCGACGAGAGGGCGAGCGTGGCGACGACGGCGATCCGAGCGAGTCCACGCATGATCACGCGATCAGGTACGCACCGCCGCCGCGGCGGCGAGGCGCGAGGCTCAGCGCCGTCGGAGCTTGCGCGTCGCGAGCGCGATCCCGATCCCCGAGAGGACGAGCCCTAAAGAGCGGCGCGGTCCGCTCGCGCTGCGGCAGCTGCACCCGCCGTCGGTCCCGCCGGCTCCCGCGTCGGTCCGCACCGCCGCGTCGGCGCCGGCGCCGCCGCCGTCGCTCCCCGACGAGCCGCCCGCGTCCATCGCCGTCGACCCGGCGTCGTCGCCCGGCGGGACGCCGCCGTCATTGCCGGACATGCCCGCGTCGTCCCCCGGCGGCACGCCCGCGTCGGTGCCCACCGCGCCGCGGCACGGCAGCGCGTCGAGGCCGCGCGCCTCCACCCCCTCGATCACGCCGCCGCTCTCGTCGCCGCTCATCGACGCGCCGCCGAGCCACGGGCCCATCGCCGCGTCGCCGGTCAGCACGCACGAGACCCACGCGATCGCGTAGCGCCGGAAGGTCACCGAGGTCGACGCGTCGCCGCTCCCGCAGCCGATCGGGCACAGGAAGTCGCCCGGATCCTCGGGATCGCAGTGCGCCGAGCCGCTCACCGTGAGCTCGAGGTTCGGGGTCGGCAGCGCGGCGCCCACCGCGGCCTCCATCCAGGCCGAGTTGCAGGCGCCGGGCACCGACGCGAGGAGCTGCGCGGTCGGGGCCATCACCGTCGCGGTCGCGTCGCGCCCCACGGTTCCGTCGTCGTTCGGATCGAAGAGCACCACCGCGTCGATGCTCGGATCGCGCGCGGCCGCCATGTGCGAGGCGAGCGCGCCCCACGAGTGGCCGACGAGCGCGCGGCGCGAGCCGTCGACGAGGCCGGCGAGCGGGCTCGACGGCGTCTCGCTCTGGGTCACCGCCCACTCGAGCATCGCGACGAGCTGGTCCGCGTTCGCGTCGTGATCGCAGCCGCCGAGGCCGCACGGCATGTCGGGCAGCACCACCACGAAGCCGCGCGACGCGAAGGTCTCCGCCAGTACGCGGTGGCGCGCGCCCGTGCGGCTCGCGCCGTGGATCACGCCGACGAGCGGGTAGGGGCCCGCGCCGCCGGTCGGGTAGAGCACGCGCGTCGGGATCATCACGCCGGCGTGCGCGACCCGCCCCGCGTCGTGCTCGCCGACGCCGAGGGAGCCCCGCGCCTCGGGGCTCTGCGCGCGCGCGAGGCCGGGGAGCGCGAGCGCGAGGCAGAGCGCGATGGAGACCCGGCGGGTCAAATGAGCGGCCCCTGGCAGCCGAAGTCGACGTCGATGCTCGCCACGCTCCCCGATTGTACCTGCGCGCACTCCGCGCCGTAGAACGTGATGATGTTCGTCGACGGATCGTAGTCCCACCCGCTCGTGTGCCCTTCGTTGCGGGGGATCAGCGCGCCCCCGTCGAAGCGCACCTGGAAGAGGCGCGGGTCGCGGCTCGGCCCGTCGAGCATCACCTCGCAGCTCGGCGGGATGATCGCGGCCGCGATCGTGTCGAGCGCGGCGTCGAGCTCGGCCGCGGAGCGCGCGTTGTACGGCATGCCGGTGCCGCCCGCGGTGGCCATCCGGCGCAGCGCCGCGTCGCCGCCCGAGAGGTCCGCGCCGAAGCCGAGCACGTAGGTCGACACGCCGGCCGCCGCGAGCATCTCGATCGCGGTGACGGTCTCGTCGACCGTCTCCTCGGTGCCTCCGTCGGGGAGCGGCGGCCCGCAGTTCGGCAGGCCATCGGTCGCCAAGAGCGCGTAGCGCCCGACCGGGTTCACGGGGATCATCCCGTAGTAGGCGCGCGCCGCGTCGATCGAGAGGTGCGTGGGCGTCGCGCCCTGGTGCGCGAGCCCGCAGCCGAAGAAGTCCGTGGTGAACGTCCCGAGGGTCCCCCGGATCGCGGCCGCGTTCCGCGGCAGGATCGGGTTGCGCACGATCCCCGCGCCGCACTCGTTGTCGCCGGGGAACGTCATCATCCCGAAGTTGATCCGCGCGTCCTTGGACGTGACGAGCGTGTCGAGGGCGGTCCGCATGATCTGGAGCTTCGTCGTCATCGACGGCGGGAACGTGTCGATCAGCGGCGAGCACATCGAGCCCGAGAGGTCGACCACGAGGAGCATGTCGGGGGGATCGCCGATGATCGTCGCGCCGACCGGCTCGGTCGCCTCGCAGCCCGCGTCCGGAGGGGGGGGGCCCGCGTCGCTCGGCGGCGGCGGCGGCCCCGCGTCCGTGCCGGGCGGCGGACCGCCCCCGTCGGTGCCGCTCGGCCCCGCGTCCATCGATCCAAGGGGGCCCGCGTCGCGGAGCCCGGGCCCGGCGCTGCAGCCGGCGATCGCCGCGAGCAAGACTGCGATGAGCTCGATGCGCAAGGCCCCCTCCTCGGTCGTCTGGTCCTTGTACACCCGGCCGGCCTTGACCGCGAGGCCTGCGGCGAGCGATCACGAAGGCGTGACGGATCCCCGCCTCGGCCGCATCATCGCCGACCGCTACCAGCTCGACCGCGTGCTGGGGCATGGCGGCATGGGCGTCGTCTACGAGGCCACGCACAAGTGGACGGAGCGCAAGCTCGCGGTGAAGGTGCTCCAGACGCCCGTCAGCGAGTCCGACATCTTGCTCAAGCGCTTCTTCCAGGAGGCGCGGGCCGCGGCGGCGCTGAGCCACCCGAACGTGGTCGACGTGCTCGATCTCGGCCTCGACGAGGCGGGCGAAGCGTACATCGTGCTCGAGCTGTTGCCGGGCGAGTCGCTCGAGGATCGCATCGAGCGCGAGGGCCGCCTGAGCCCGAAGGCGACGCTCGACATCCTGTTGCCGATCCTCGACGCGCTCGGCCTCGCGCACGAGCACGGCATCGTCCACCGCGATCTGAAGCCCGCGAACATCTTCCTCTCGCACGACGCGCGCGGGCGCCTGATCCCGAAGCTCCTCGACTTCGGCGTCGCGAAGCTCCTCGAGCGCGAGGACACGACGCTCTCCCCCAAGACTCGGCCCGGGGCGATGCTCGGGACCGTCCACTACATGGCCCCCGAGCTCGTGCTCGAGGACGACGCGGTGACCCCTCGCTGCGACGTCTGGTCGATGGGGGTCGTGCTCTACCGCTGCCTCGCGGGCGTCCTCCCCTTCGAGGCGATGGCCCACTCGACGCTGCTCGTGAAGATCGCCACGCAGGATCACGATCCGCTCGCGCTGCGCGCGCCCGACGTGCCCGCCCCGATCCGCGAGGCGGTCGAGCGCGCGCTCGTGCGCGAGCCCGCCGCTCGCTACGCGAAGGTCGGCGACCTCGTGAGCGCGCTCGTGCGCGCGGCGGACTCCGTCGGGGTCGAGCTCGACGCGGCGACCCGCGTCGCGACGAGCATCTCGATCCTGCCGGCCGAGCCGCGGCCGTCGCGCGTGCCGGCGGACGACTCGGGGGACGACACGCTCGCGGACTGATCGGCGCGAAACCGATCGAGCGCGAAACCGATCGAGCGCGCGGCCGATGGAGGGGCATGATGTCGCCTTGCCGGCCCGTGCCGCTCCCTCGACGCCGTTACCCCATCCTCCACGTCGAGGACGACCCGACGGTCCTCCGCGGGGTGGCGCGCCTCTTGTCGCGAGGTCCCTGCGAGGTGCACGACGTCGTGACGCTGCGCGAGGCGCGCGCGCTCCTCGCGACCGGCGACGAGTGGTGCGGTGTGCTCGCGGACTACCACTTGCCGGACGGCCAAGGCCTCTTGCTCCTGCGCGAGGCGTGCGCCCGCTTCCCGACGATCCCCGTCCGGGTGGTCACCGGCGACGAGTCCTCCGAGCTCGCGAACGAGCTCCAGCGGACCGGGATCGCGTGCATCCGCAAGCCCTTCGACCTCTGCGACCTCGCGCCGTTCCTCGACGAAGTCGCGGGGTTCGAGGGCTCCGTGCGCGGGCCGCGCGTCCGGGCCCACGCGAGGGAGTGGGCGCTCTCGGCTCGGGAGACCGACGTGCTGCGCGAGTCGCTCGACGTCCGGAGCCTCCGCACGATCGCACGTCGACTCGGCATCGGCGTGCACACGGTGCGCGGCTACCGCGCGCTCGTGCTCCGCAAGGCAGGCGGCTCGGACTTCGCCGTGCTGCGTGCACGCATCTTCCCCGAGCGGCCGACCTTCGACGACGTGTGACGGTCGATGTCCCCAATGTCAGACGTCGCTTTCGATCGGGTACACAGGCCCGTGCGGGGCCACTACTCTGGCCGGGCTCGGAGCTCGGCGATGCGACGACCGGCCTCATCCAAACGAGTTGCATGGACCATCGTGGGGCTGCTGTGCGGGTGGAGCGCGACCGCGCACGCGTATCGCACGTTCGAGGACGACCCGGAGGTCGGCTACGCCGCGCGCTGGGCGCGGCAGCCGATCGCGTGGGAGCTCTCGGGCGACGCGGTCGTGATCGACCCCGCGTCGTGGGAGCGCGCGTCGATCGCGGCGTTCGCCGCATGGCAGTCGGTCGAGTGCATGCCCTTCGAGGCGGAGCTGGCGGGCGTCGTCGCCGAGCCACCCGCGCCGCGGGACGGGCGCAACACCATCGGCTTCGTCGCCACCGGCTGGGCCGCGCGTGGCTTCCCGGATCGACCGGCCTTCACGGACGTCGTGCTCGAGCGCCTCGCCGACGGGACGGTCGTGATCGTCGAGGCGGACATCTACTTGGATGGGACGCGCGCGTTCGCGGTCGATCCCATGGGGGCCGACGAGCTCGACCTCCAGCTCGTCCTGACGCACGAGATCGGCCACCTGCTCGGGCTCCTCCATCCGTGCGGCGACGCCGGCGCGCCGAGCTGCGACACCTCCGATGCGTTCTCCGCGAGCGTCATGCATCCCGTATACGGTGCGGGCGCGGGCACGCCGGGACCCGACGACGTGGCCGGGCTCTGCACGATCTACCGCGGCGAGAGCTGCCTCGAGTCGTGCGCCGAGGGCCTCGTGTGCGACGCCGGGCGGTGTGTGGACCCGGCGTGCGGCGAGGAGCGCTGCACGCCGATGTGTGGTGACGGCTCCGAGCCCTGCGACGCGCCGCGCTGCGGGCCCGAGGGATCCTGCGAGGACGGCGCATGCGCGCTCGCGGGGGCGTACGAAGGGCATTGCGTTCGTTCCGGCGCGACGGGGACGCCCTGCGAGCGCGGCGAGGAGTGCGAGTCGAGCCTGTGCCTCACCTCCTCGCGCGCGGGCTCGTACTGCACGGTCGCGTGCGCTGACGACCCCGACTGTCCCGGTTTGCAGCGCTGCGCCGAGGTCGAAGGAAGGCGCGTGTGCGCGCCGCTCCCGCCCGGCGGCTGCGCGGCGGCGCCGGGCTCGCGCGGTGCGCTCGCCGCGCTCCCGTTCTTGTTCTCCGCGCTGCTGCAGCTTCGCAAAAGGAGTAGACGATGATCCGGTGCCTGACCTGCGCCTCCCTCCTGCTCCTCGTCGCCGCGTGCGGTGACCCGACCCCCGGGACCGACGCCGGGAGCCCGCTCGACGCCGGGAGCGAGCCACGCGACGCGGGAGCTACCGACACGGGCCTGCCCCTCGCGGACTCCGGCACCGCCGATCGCGACGGCGACGGCGTGCCCGACGGTGGCGACTGCGCGCCCGACGATCCCGCGGTCGGCGCGACCTCGTCGCGCCCGTGCGACCGCGGCTGCGGCGCGGGGGTGGAGGCGTGCACCGGCGGCGTCTGGGGCGCGTGCTCGGCGCCGTCGGACTGCACGTGCGACACGCCGGGGATGCGGCGCGTGGTCACCTGCGGGATGTGCGGGATGGTGTCGGAGGAGTGCATGGACGGCCGCTGGCAGAGCGTGTCCATGTGCCTCAACGAGGGCGAGTGCATGCCGGGCGCGGTCGAGGATCGCGACCAGCCGCGCTGCCAGGTGGACCAGCGGATCTGCGCGATGGACTGCGAGTGGGGCGAGTGGTCGACGATCGTCCCGGCGGGCCGGTGCGAGGCGGGAGAGGTCGGCCACTGTTTCATAGGGGATGACTACCTCTGCACAAGTGAATGCATGCTGGTCGACAACCCGGAGTGCCCGTGATGGGAGGACATTCGATGCAACCTCGCAGACTGTACGCCGCATGTCTACTTGTCGGCCTCGCAGGATCCTGCACTGGGGATGATCTGTCCCTCGATGTCGGTGCACCCGACGACGGGTTCGAAGAGATCCGCCGCCGGCTCCCGATTCGGATCCTCGCGGGGCCAACCGGCTACGCAGGCGAGCCGCCGTGCGACACATCGGGCTGCTCGCCAGACGCCTTCGAGAATGTCGTCTCGCGGGCATGCGTCGAACGTGTCCTCGGCAACCCCGTCAACCCTTGTGATGTAGGCCGCGCCCAGTCCGAGACATGGGTCTGTACCGCCAACACGCTCCTCGAGGTCATCGACTCGCCCTCCGCGCGCGAGGTCCGCATCGGCTTCCCGTCCACCGGCTCGGGCGGCACGGCCGGCACGGTCCTCGTGCCCCCGCAGGACGCCGAGTCCAACGTCGAGCTCGCCCGCCTCGCGCTCCACGCGAGCGGGGAGGCGATCCGTCTCGCCGCGGACGCCTTCGACGCGACCCGCACCCCCGGCTGCACCGACGAGGCGCTGCGCACCGTCGACCCGGTGAGCGGCATCCCGTTCGCCGCGCGCCTCGCGTACTTCTATCGCGAGGCTACCGAGCTCGCCTACGCCGCGTCCGAGCGGATGAGCCTCGCGAGCGCCGCGGTCTCCGACTCGGCGTACTCGCGCCTCCCCGACGGCGCCGACGCCGCGGCGTTCATCACGGCGGACTTCGCCTCGCGCACCGCCGCCGCCCACCTGATCGTGGGCGGCGACCACGGCCTCGGCGGCCTGAGCGGCGTCGCGGAGGACGGCTTCTTCTCGCGCGCGACGCTCACCGGCGAAGGGCAGCGCGCGCTCGAGTGGTTCCGCGCCGCCGCGATCGATCCGGTGTTGATCGCGGACGACTCCCGACCGCGCCGACGATCGACGACCTCGCGGCGGGCACCGGAGCAGTCACGGAGGCGGCCTCCCTGCGCTTCCGCCTCGGCCACATGCAGAGCCGCCCGCGCCTGCGCGACGCCAGCGACCCCGATGCCGTGTACGAGCTGCTCGGCGTCTCGCGCGCGGGGTTCACCGAGGCGCGCGAGCACCTGCGCGAAGAGCTCCGCGCGTTCGATCGGTCGCGCGCGGTCGTCCTCGATCCGGAGCCGCTGCCCGACGGAGTGACCACGGCCGATCACGGCATCGTACTGTATGCCGCAACTCGTATTGCGCCCCGACAGCTCCCCCGAGCTTCTGGGCGGCGGTGCTCCGCTACGATCCGACGCCGAACCCGATCCTGACGACCTACACGACGGTCTCCAGCCCGCCGCCGTGGGCGGTCGTCCCGAACGAGCTCGGGAACTTCCCGCCGGGCGACACCTTCGGCGAGGAGAAGGACGCGACCGTGACCGAGCCGATCGTCAAGGGGAACCGCACCCTCGTCTCGATCGTCGACGAGGTGCACCGGCGCGGCGCGCGGATGCTCGACCGCGTGTGCCCGGGCGGCGCGTGCGATCCGACCTTCGGCGAGGCCGACGCCGCGCTCGCCGGGGTGATGGCGGATCTCGGCGCGTCCCCGGTGCTCGCCGCCACGGAGACCGGCGCGCCGAGCGCGCCCCCGACCTACGACACCGCGCCCTACCTCGGTCGCGCGCGCGCGTGCTGGTGGAACCGGGCGAGCGGCACTCGGTTCGACGTGCGCGTGGAGCTCGACACCGAGATCGAGAGCGAGCTCCTCGTCGTGCGCGGCCGCGACGGACTCGAGTGCGCCGTGCGCGGCAGCCTCGAGGGCGTCCCCAGCGACGTCGCGCAGTTCGCGGCCCAGCTCCCGACCACGACGGCGTGGCGCACGACGGCGGCGGGTGTCCGCTGGGCTCGCGTCACGCAGGAGCCGCTCGGCGCGCGCCCCACCGCGAGCTCGATCGCGCTCTTCGTCGTGGAGCGCCGGCCCCAGGTCGAGGGGCCGCCGGCGCCCGGACAGTACCGCGAGCTCACCGGCTTCGTGCTGCCGCGCCCGGGATCCAGCGCGGTCGGCTACCAGTACTGCACCGGCTCGGCGATCGCGCCCCGGCACGAGTCGGAGGCTGCGCGGCTCGTCGAGCCGAGCCCCACCGCGCCGTATCGCGCCGCCGAGACCTGCGCGGGGCTCCCGAGCGACCTTCGAATCCCGCTCGAGAACGAGCTCACCTCCGACGCGCGCCCGCTCGAGAGCAGCTGGTCCCACTACCTCGAGCTCGCGCAGCGCGCGGCCACCGAGGCCGACGCGCTCGGCGAGGACCTCGTGCGGACCGGCCTCAAGATGGACCTGCGGTCCGAGGCGGCGGCCGACGAGCTCAGCCGCCTCTGTGGCGTCTCGATCCACCTGACCTCGATCGGCGACGAGCTCGACGATGCCCTCGCGGCGATTGCACCGGGCGGGCCGCCGTGCATGGTGCCGTACGTGCAGCAGGGGGATCAGTGCGTACGCGATCCCGTGCTGTATGCCGCGACGCGCGCCACTCGAGAAGAGGACATGTCGCGGCTCGCCGCCTGCATCGGCGCGGATCTCGTCCCGTGGGCGACCCTGGGCGACAACGAGCTGTGCATATGGGACCTCGACCCCGCGACGCCGGGGGGAATCTGCGAGGGCTCCCATCCTCGCAACATGCCGTGCCCCTTCCTCTCCGACGGCGCCGGCCACTGTGATGCCGCGGCGATGCCCTCGGGCGCGACCCCGATCGTCATCAGCGAGCGGATCGGCCTCTTCCAGAGGCCGGCGGAGCCGCCTCCGCCCCCGCCGGACCTCACCAACCTCCCCTGCGACGCGCTCGCGCGCGCGCGGGCGGGCCTGGCGAGTCTCGACGACGCGACGCAGGTCCTCGGCTTCTTGAGCCTCGACAACGCCCAGATGCACGCGCGCCAGCTCGGGTGGGACGCGCTCGTCGGCGACTACTCCGCCGTCCGGTACGGCGGCTCGATCGTCTTCCGGACGGGATCGATCGCGACCGGGCCCTCCGACTCGTGGCCCATGGGAGCGACCATCCCCCCTGGGGCGCACTGCCCGCTCGGCCTGATCGCGGCCAGCGACCCCGCGGGGTACCGCGGCCCCCTGTTCTGTCTCGGCAACGTCGGCCTGGGGCCTCGCGAGGGACGCGCGCGGGTCAACGATCTCTTGGCTCGCGCCGTCATGGCCGCGCGGATCTTCACCGGTCAGGGTCTGCGCGGCCTCGTGCTTCCGTACTACGCCGACAACCGCGCCGAGCTGTACCGAGAGCACGAGGAGGACATCGCCTGGGCGCCGATGGTCACCGCGCCGGTTCGTTCCCCACCGTCTGCGCGAACAGCGGGCCCTTCCGGATCGACCACCGCCTCTCCGGTGACGATGCCGGGGAGTACGAGAGGGACATCGCGGAGCTCGGCTCGCGCGCATGTGCCGTGCGAGCCGACCCCGACCCGACCTGCGGTGCGACTCCGGCAGGAGCCGAGTGGAGCCACTGCCCCTCGTCCGGCGGCACGTGCAGATACTTCGATGATCAGCCGGACTGTGACGACGTCACCTTCCCCGACCAGGACGTACCGCTGGTCCTTCGAGCCGCGGATCCGCAGCTCGACATCGCAGGCGCAGCCGACATCGCGAGCGAGCTCTGGCGGGAGACCTGGGGAAGTGAGCAGGAGCTGGGCCGGCGATTCTTCCTCGGGCGCTCGATCAATCCGAACAGTCAGGTCCTTCCCGTTCGGCGACTCACGCACTACTTCGACCGCTGGACGTACGATTGCAACTTCATCGAGTACGAGGACTGTGTCGTCCATCAGGAGCAACCCCGGCTCACTCAGGACGGAAACCTCGCGTTCATCGGGGATCGCGCGGGTCCCGGTCTCACGCACAACGATTTCATGAACGGGATGGAGCTCATGTGCGCAGCCGCAGCGCAGGGACTCCCCGTCACCGATACGAACTGCGAGGAGCCCCGAGCCATCGTCGATCTCAGCGACGCCTACCGTCTCGCCGGCTACCTCGAGTGCCGCGCGAACGAGCTGTCGGCCTACGGTGCGAGCTCGATCGTCCGCGATCTTCCGCGTCGAGTCGTCGAGGCGCTCCGCCAAGACGGCCACGGCTCCTACGGCTCGGGGGCCGGCGAGCTCGACGCACAGGTCTCGGAGATCCGCGCGGCGCTGATCGAGCTGGGCACGCTCCGCACGACGAGCGCGGCCGACATGCGCGCGCTCGCCGCGCGAATCACGTCGCTTCGCAGCGCCGTCGCGCGCCACGAGCGCGCTCGTGAGATCGAGATGCTCGTCACGTTCGGTCAGACGATGGACCGCTTCACGACGTGCGCGGTCGCCGCCGCCGAGGTGGCGACCGTCGATGTCGCCGCGATCGGAGGCAAGGCGGCGCTCGCGGCCACGGTCTGCACGAACGCGATCGGTCAGATCATCTTGGGGCAGGAGATCGCGCGCCTGCGCGACGCGGACATCGATGACGAGATCATCGACGAGTTCGCTCGCTTCGACGCCGAGCTGTCCGGGTTCAGCCAACGCGCGTCCGATCGAGCCGCGACCCAACGCGCCGCGCTCGAGCGGATCGACGGCGCGCTGACCCGGCTGCGCGTCACGCAGACCCAAGCGCGTCGCGCGCTCGCGCGCGCGCTCCTCTTGGAGGACGACGGCCTTCAGGCGCACTTCGCGGTCGACACCGTCTACCGTGCCCGCTACAGCACGCTCCTCGAGCGGTATCGGCGCGCGCACCAGCGGGCCGTCCGGGCGGCGTTCATCGCGCGGATCGCGCTGGAGCAGCGCCTGGGGATGCCGCTCTCCGACATCGCGGACGACGTCTTCAGCGACGAGCCGCCGCGCGAGTGGGTCGACACGATCTGTACCTTGCCGTCGATCGACTACGACGCGCTCCGAATGTCCGTTCCCGATGAGACGGGCGATCGCGAGGGCGACGGCGGTCTCGTGGCCCCGGACGGCTACGCGGGCGCCTACGTGGGCGACTACGTGCGCCGCCTCGAGGACGTCTTCGAGTCCTACAGCTTCGTCCACCCCTTCCGCGATGGCGGCGACACGGCGGTCATCTCCCTGCGCGAGGATGTCTTCGGAACGCGCGCCGAGTGCGAGGTTCCCTCTCCCAACCTCCTCTTCCACGGCGGTCGGCTCGACGTGCTCGAGGGTGGGTCTCGCGCGGGCTGGCGTATCGCCGGGTGCGACCCGGGCGCGGTCGAGGGTACCGGCGTCGTCAACCGGCAGTGCGTCTCTGTCGATCCGATCGAGTCGCTGCCGGGCATGTCCGAGATGCCCGAAGGCGACGCGGATCTGAGCCGCGTCGACCTGCCGCAGCCCTACCGCCTTCGGTTCGGCGAGAGCGAGGCGAGCACCGCGGACGCACGCCTCGAGCAAGCGCTCGACGTGGACGTCGGGCGGTACCGCGTCTCGTGGTTCGGCCGCGGGCCGGGCGGCTCGTCGGCCTTCGTGGTGTGGGACGGCGGCGACGCGAACCGACGGACCGGCGACATCTTCCAGGAGGCCGTCCCCGACTCGGCGTGGGAGCGCTTCTGGTTCTACTTCGATGTCGAGGTCGCGGAGACGGTCCGTGTGGTGGCCCCCCACGGCTCTTCGCCACCCACTCCGGTGTCCCTCGACGTGGCCGGCGTGATGGTCGAGGACGTGACGCACTCCGTCCTCGGCCACCCGAACGATCCCCTCGAGCTCACCATCGGCGACACGCCGATCGCCACGGTCAACGGCCTCTGGGCTGCGCCCCCGCCGTTCAGCGAGGCGGGCGACCTCGGGCTGACGGCCGCGCGCGCTTGCCCCGACCACGACGGTAGGTGGTTCCGACGCGAGGGCTGGGTCACGGGCTGCGTTCGCACCTGCCGGGATGGATACGATGGCACCTGTCCGCCCGAAGCGAGCGAGCCCCGCTGCTACCGGGAGACCAGCTTCGACATCTCGTCGGACGCTCTCGAGCGGCTCCTCGTCAGCGGGGACGCGGGCTTCGCCGCCGGAAACTACAACTACCGGATCGAGTCCATCGCGGTGAACCTCGTGGGCACCGGCCTGCGGGATTGCACCGGCGGCGGGGGCTCCTCGGGGCGCTTCGCCTCCGGCAACGTCTCGTACACGCTCCTTCACCAGGGCGCGTTCCTCGTGCGAAACGCCCTCGGCTCGCTCTACGAGGCGCCCGTGTTTCCCGGGCGCATCGAGTCGGCGCGCGCGCTGGCCGCCGAGCGCTACCTGACCAATCCGCTCTCGAGCGCCGACCGGAGTCTGGTCGAGCCGTACTTGCGGCAGGAATTCCAGGGCCGACCGATGGGCGGCACGCTGGTCCTCCGGGTGTGGGACGACCCTCGGTTCGTGTTCGAGCGCCTCGAGGACGTCCAGCTCCTCGTCAACTATCGTTACTGGCAACATCAGCGGTGAGCGGCGCCGTGGCTACGATTCGCCTTCTGCTCGCCGCTCTGTGCGTCGCTTGCGAGCCCGGGATGCCCTCCGAGGGCTCGCCCGCGACCCCCGTCGCGACGGCGATCGACGTCATGGCCGTCGATGGAGGCGAGGATGGAGGTCCCGGTGACGCCGGCGGCGTGACGGTGATGGAGCTCGACGCCGGCCCCGACGCGAGCGCCGACGCCGGCAGTTGCGAGTGCCCGGCGATGGAGTGCCAGCTCGCGACCTGCATCGGCGAGACCTGCGACTACACCGCCGCCCCCGACGGCACGCCGTGTCTGTTGGAGCCCGAGCGCGTCTGCCTCGCCGGGGCCTGCAGCTACGGCGTGTGCGGGGACGGCTACCGCGAGCCGGGCGCCGACCCCGCGCGCGAGGCCTGCGACGACGGCAACACCACGGGGGGCGACGCGTGCGCCCCCGACTGCACCCCGACCGTGCTCGTCATCGCCTCGGAGCCCGGTCAACGCGCCTTGCCTGCTACGGTGTCCGTCGCGG
>JAYRVK010000104.1:0-3118 GCA_041918555.1 Sandaracinaceae bacterium | reverse complement strand
AGGTAGCCGAGCGCGCGCACGCGATGGTCGACGGCGCTCTCGCCGCCCGCCTCGTCGAGCCGCAGGTGTGCGCGCCCGAGCGCGTAGAGCAGGTTCGGGGTCGTGAGGTGCCGCCGCGCCGCGGTGAACGCCGCGAGCGCCTCCTCGTAGTCGCCGGCGTCGTAGCGCGCGAGGCCTTGGCGGTAGAGCGCCTCGGCCTCCGCGCGCGCGTCGTCCTGCGCGGCGGCCGACGGCGCCAGGAGGCACAGCACGAGCGCGTACGCGAGCGATCTCATAGCGAGCCCGAGAGCCCATCGCGATGCGCGTTCGTGTCGGGCTCGACGGCGGCGCGGGGAGGGTGGGAGGAGGGGGGCGGCGCCTCCAGCTCGACTCGATGCTCGGTCGTCTGCCCGGCGCGGATCTCGACCTCGAGCTCGCGGTCGATGCCTCGCGCCTCGTCGACGAGCCGCAGGGCGTGCGTGCCCGGCGGCAGCGCGACGCGCTCGAGCGGCGTCGCGCCGAGCGATCGCCCCCCGAGCGACGCGGTCGTCGACGGCGCGGTGGTCAGCGTCAGGTAGCCGACCGCGGGCGCTTCGATGTGCGGGGGCTCTGCGGCGGGCGGGTCCCCATCGACCGCGCTCGGCTCCGCCGCGGCGCGCGGCGCGTCGGCGGGGGAGGGGGTCGGCGTGTCGGGGAGGGCCGCGATCGCCGCGACGCCGGCGGCGACGACGGCGGCGGCGCCCAGGCCGTAGAGGACGCCGCGGCGCGGGGGCGGCGTCGGAGGCTCGCTCGCCGGCGCGGGCGCGACCGGCTCGACGCGCGGCGCGGAGGCCACCGTCGGAGCGAACGCGAGCGTCGTCGAGGAGGAGCTCGCCGAGGGCGCTCCGATCGGCTCGCCGGGGAGGTCCGCGAGCGCGTCCGCGAGCGCGCGCGCGCTCGCGAAGCGGGCCTCGGGCGTCGCCGCCATGCAGCGCTCGACGAGCGCGGCGAGCCGCGGATCGAGCCCGGGCACCATCGCGTCGATCGGTCGATGATCGCGCTCGAGCACCTTCACGATGAGCTCGGTCAGGTTCTCCGCGTCGTAGGGCCGGGCGCCGCTCAGGAGCTCGTAGAGGATGACCCCCACGGAGTAGAGGTCCGCCGTGGCGGTCGCCCGCTTCGCGTCGCGCAGCTGCTCCGGCGCCATGTAGAGCGGCGTCCCGAGCACGTGCCCGCTCCGCGTCCAGCCATCCGCCGACTCGAACTTGGAGATCCCGAAGTCGAGGATCTTGACTTGCGATCGTCCATCCTCGCCCGCGACGAGGAACACGTTCTCCGGCTTGAGGTCGCGGTGCACGATCCCCTCGCCGTGCGCCGCCTCGAGGCCCTCGCAGAGCTGCCGCGCGATCTCGACCGCCTCGCCCGGGCGCAGCGCGCCGCGCCGCCGGAGCAAGGCCCCGAGCGACTCGCCCTCGAGGCGCTCCATCAGCACGTAGAGCGAGCCGTCCTCGAGGCGCCCCGCGTCCTGGACCTCCGCGACGTAGCGGCTGCCGATCTGCCCGGCGACGCCCGCCTCGCGCAGGAACCGCGCCGCGACGTCCGGATCGGCGGCGACCTCGGGGCGCAGCAGCTTCAGCGCGCGGCGGTGCTTGGTCAGCGTGTGCTCGACCTCGAGCACCACCCCCATCCCGCCTTCGCCGAGCCGGCCGAGGACGCGGAGCTTGCCGAGCAGGACGTCGCCGGGCACGGGGATCACCGGCCGGAGTATAGACCGGCCGCCGCGTCGCTCACTCCGTCGACGCGACAGCCCGCTCTCGATCCGTGCGGGGACGCCGTCCACGGTGACCTCCAGGTCGTGGTGGCGATCGAGCAAGACGACTTGCAGCGACGGGCCGGGCGCGATCCGGCGCCGTCCCCATGACCATGGGGAGCCCGAGCGCCGCACGAGAGGCAGAACTCGGACATGCACAAGCGCTCGAACACGATGGGCGCGCTGACGCTCGCCGCCGCGCTCGCCGCGCCGACGACGGCGCAGGCGCAGAACACCTGGGCCCCGGTATCGGGGGAGGACGCGATCGTCTGCGGCTCGCTCACCGCCTCGACCGACACCGCGCTCTGGCTCCTCGGGGAGGTGGGGGGCGTGACGGACGCCTTCCGGTCGACGGATGGCGGAGCCAGCTTCTCGCGCCTGACGCCCGGGGTCTCGTCGCCGACGCACCTGCTCGCCTTCGACGCCGATCGCGCGGTGGTGATCTTCCGCGACGTGCTGGCGCGCAACTGGACCGCGTCCACCACCGACGACGGCGGTGCCAGCTGGAGCCCTCCCTCGAGCATCGGCCCGACGATGGACGGTGGGGGTCTGCCGATCTCGGTCGTGGCGGCGCGCGTCGTGGGCCCGATGACCGCGGTCGTCGTCAGCACCGACGGCGTCCGCGTCTCCACCGACGGCGGTGCGAGCTGGTCGATGACGGGGAGCGGCCCGCCGAGCACGCGCACGGGCGCCATCTTCGGCGCGGTCGCGTCCGACGACACCGTCTTCGCGGTCGTCGAGCAGAGCCGCGCCATCACGCGCACGACGAACGGTGGCGCGAGCTGGGAGACCGTCTTCGCCGACGACTCCTCCGCGCCGCCGGAGATGCGCCTCGACGCGTTCACGGGGATCTACTTCTTCGACGAGCAGCTCGGCTTCGCGGGCACGACGCTCCTCGGCACCTTCCGGACCTCGGACGGCGGCGACACCTGGGCGCCGGTGAGCCAGCCGATGGTCGGCGACGCCGTTCCGCGCCTGCGCCAGGCGGCGTTCGCGACGGCAGACCTCGGCCTCGCGGTGATGCGCGACCGCTCGTCGGGGAGCGGGCAGTGGGCGATCCACAGCACGAGCAACGGCGGACTGGATTGGGTCGAGGACACCCTGCCAGGCGACTTCTTCGACAGCGCGGGCCGGCAGCCGGGGTGCCTGTCGTATCCCCGCGCGGGCCTCGGCTACGGCGGCACCACGGCGGCGGGGGCCTACTCCTTGATCCGGTTCGGGACGCCCGGCGCGACGCCGATGACCGATGGCGGCGCGCCGGACCTCGACGCGGCCCTGCCCGACGTCGACGGTGGCTCCGCCACGGGCAGCGATGGCGGAGGCGCGATGGGCAGCGACGCCGGTGGGGGT
>JAYRVK010000103.1:0-2153 GCA_041918555.1 Sandaracinaceae bacterium | reverse complement strand
GCGCGCGCGCGAGGTCGTCGGCGCGATCGCCGCCGCGATCGCCCGGGCCCTGTGGGGCCCGATGCTCGGCGAGCGCCGCGAGGGCGAGCACGCGCTCGTCGACCGCGAGGGCGCGCGGCTGCGCGCGGACCTCCGCACCGTCGCGAGCGTGCGCGCCGCGCTCGAGGGGAGCCCCCTCGGGATGGCGCTCGAGGTGCTGTCGATCGAGGGCTTCGCGATCGAGGACCGCGCGCTCCGCGTGACGATCGCGCTGCCGCTCCCGGGCGGGTGAGGAGGCGCGCACGGGACCTTCCCGTTCCACTGTTCCCTGCCTCGCCCTGTTCGGCGCCGCAGCCTCGACCGCCGCTACGCAGGCGCCGTGGGCTCGCGTCGAGCCGCCGGGGATGGGACTCTCCGCCGAGCTCCCCGCGCCCCCGACGGCCCGCAGCGACACCACACGGGACGAGCGCGTGGCGAACCTCGACGTCCAGACGGCGACGCGGCTCTACTAAATCACCGCGACGTGCCGGCGAGATCGGTGCGCGGCCGAGCGTGCCCGGATCGTGCGATTCGTGTCCTCGTTCCGAGTCGTCCCGCCCCGACCATGAGCAGGGCGGGTCACGAGGCCCGAGACCCGCAGGGGCTCGGCGCGAGCGGAGCGAGACGCGCAGCGGCTCGCGGAGCCGCTGGAGGAGACCGCGAAGCGGCTCCGGAAGCGCCCCGGATCCAAGCGCGACTCGACGGTCTCGAGCAGGGCGAGGCGCACGAGCACGGGCAGGGGCAGGGGCAGGGGCGGGGGCAGGGGCGGGGGCAGGGGCAGGGGCAGGGGCAGGGGCAGGGATGGCTGACTACCACTTGTCGTCGAGGGCGGGCTCCCCTAGGAAGCTCCGCGCGAGGAGGGGAGCGATGGCGAAGGACGAGCGACGACTGGCCGTGGTCACGGGCGCGAGCAGCGGGATCGGCGCCGAGGTGGCGCGCGCGCTCGCGCGGCGCAAGTTCGATTGCGTGCTCGTGGCGCGCCGCGAAGATCGCCTCCGCGAGCTCGCGGCCGAGCTCGAGAAGGACCACGGCGTCGAGGCGCGCGTGATCACGAGCGACCTCTCGGCCCCGGGCGCGGCCGCGAAGCTGCACGCAGACGTCGGCGCCCTCGGGCGCCCCGTGGCGTTCCTCGTGAACAACGCCGGCTTCGGCATGCACGGCCCGTTCGTCGACCACGACCCGACGCGCCTCTACCAGATGCTGCAGCTCAACATGATCGCCCTCACCGAGCTCACGCACCTCTTCGCGAAGGACATGGTCGCGGCCGGCCACGGGCGGATCTTGCAGGTCGCGTCCGTCGGCGCGTTCCAGCCGAGCCCGTACTACGGGCCGTACTCCGCGACCAAGGCGTACGTCCGCGACTTCTCGCAGGCGGTGAACTGGGAGCTGCGCGGCACGGGCGTCAGCGTCACCACGATCTGCCCCGGGGTCACCGAGAGCGAGTTCCACGACGTCGCCGAGCACCCGAAGACCGGCTTCTTCAAGGCGATCATGATGTCGGCGCGCGACGTGGCCGAGATCGGCGTCCGCGCCGCCGAGCGCGGCCGCGCGGACGTCACCCCCGGCCTCCTGAACAAGCTGATGGAGTGGTCGCTCAAGTGGTGGACCCCGCGCTTCGTCGCCACGCACCTCGCCGGCGTCTCGATGCGCCCCGCGCGCGCGTGAGTCGGGGCCTCGCCGCGGGCGCGCCGCGATGGCACCCTTGCCCGCGGTGGGCGTCCTCGACGAGCTGGCGATCGAAGGGGCCGAGCGCATCGAGCGCCGCCTCGGCAAGCGCGCCGCGCTCCGCACGCTCGCGCCGCTGCTCGACTCGATGCCCGAGGGGGCGGCGAGAGCGCGCGCGCACCTCCGGGTGATGGTGCTGTCCGCGGAGCTCGACCCGGTCCGCTTCGGGATGCTCGCGGCGGCGTGGGAGTCGGAGCGGCACGGCAAACACCGCGACGCGCGCAAGGCCGTGCGCGAGCTCCTCCGCGCGAGCGCGCACGCCGCCGCCCTCGAGCTCGCTCGCGCGGAGCTCGCCCGCACGCGCGAGACGTTCCACGAGGCGGGCGCCGCGTACGTCGTCGGGCTCGCGGCCGAGGCTGCCGGCGCGCCGGGCGCCCTCGAGGCCTACGACCGCGCGATCGAGCGCGCCG
>JAYRVK010000102.1:0-4415 GCA_041918555.1 Sandaracinaceae bacterium | reverse complement strand
GTCCACGTCCTCGACCTCGACGTCGAGCGCCGCCGCGAGCTCCTCGTGCGTCGGCGGGCGACCGAGCGCGGATGTCAATGTTCCTTGCATGCGTGTGGAGCGGCCGAGCACCACGCGCGCGTTCCGCGTGGAGGGGAGGGCGACGAGCCGGCGGTTCTTGAGCGCGAACGAGCGCACGTGGGCGCGCACCCACCACGCCGCGTAGGTGGCGAACCGGGTGCCGTGGGCGGGATCGAAGCGGTGAGCCGCCTCGCAGAGTCCGATCGCGCCCTCCGAGACGAGATCCTCGAGGCGCACCGTGCCGCTCGTGTAGCGAAGCGCGACGTGCAGGGTGAGGCGCAGGTGCGCCTGGATGAGCTCGGTCATCGCCTCGGGATCGCGGCGCTCGCGGATGCGCTCGAGCAGCTCGCGCTCGCGGGCCTCGTCGAGGAGGGGCGCTTGGGCAGCGCGTCGGATCGCAGCGGGGATGGGGTCTCGTCGCATCGTCGTTCCTCCGTCGCCCCATCCAGCAGCGCGTGTGCCACGTGGCTCGCGAGGGACGATGGGCACACGCCGGCGCCGCGGCTGGGAGATATCCCCCGGCTCCCTAGTCGGCGCTGCGGAGACGTCCCCGGTGCGACTCGCCGGCGGCGTGGGCCCGGAGCGCGAGGCACTCGCGCTCGCGCCCTCGCACGACGCGCCGCCCGCGAAGCGGCCCGCGGTACTCGGTGACGACGGTGGCGTGCGCCTCGTGCCCGTCGCGGTCCCAGTACACGACGACCCAGTCGCGCGTCGCGTCGAGCTCGTGCGCGAGCCGCGTGCTCGAGAACCGCACCGTGAAGTGGAATCCGTCCGCGTCGAGCTGCCAGATTGGCAGCCAGGCCTCGAGGGTCGGGTCGTCCTGCCGCGGGGCGATCGTCGGGAGCACGCCCGCGGCGGCCTGCTCGCGGTACTCCTCGTCGAGGCGGAGGAGTCGCTCCACCGACGGAGGGGTCGTGCCGTGCGAGGCGCGCTGCACACCGTCGAGGTAGGCCCGCACGGGCCATCGTCGAGGATTCGCCGCGACTCGTGTATAGGTACGAGCCATGAGCACCCAACGCCCGATCGTCGTCGCGCTGCCCCTCGATCACGAGACCGACGACATCCTCGTCGCGGCGAGCGAGCTCGCCCGTCGCCTCGACGCCGCGATCCTCCCGGTCCACGCGCTCGGTTGGAAGCCGCTCGAGGGCGACGCCGCGCTGCGGTCGCGCACCCGCTCCGAGGCCGAGGCGGTCGAGACGCACCTCGGGCCGCTGCGCGAGGTCGGGGTGGAGATCCTGGCCGCCGTCGTCGAGCGCGACGCGCCCGACGAGCTCGTGATGCGCGTCGCCGGCGAGGCGGGCGCGCAGATGATCGTCACGGGCGGAGGCGGCCCGGTCACCGTGCGCCGCTGGGTGATCGGATCCACCGCCGAGAAGATCGTCCGCCACGCGAGCGTCCCGGTGTGGGTCGCGCGCGGCGTCCTCCCGATCGCGGGGCAGATCCTCTGCCCGGTCGATCTGAGCCCTCAGTCGCGGGTGGGCCTCACCGCCGCGGCGCGCATGGCCCGCTTGTTCGGCGCGAAGCTCGTGGTCCTGAGCGTGATCCCGGAGACGGATCACGGCTTCCTCGGCGAGGAGGAGCTCACGACCCGGCTCGACCGCGACGAGGCGCGCGCGCAGGCGCAGGTGGAGGCGTTCCTCGCGGCGACCGACACGAGCGGCGTCGACCTCGAGGTCCGCGTCACGATCGGCACGCCGTCGAGCCGCATCGTGGAGGCCTCGCAGGAGGCCGGGCTCATCGTGATCGGCAGCCGCGAGTTCGACATGCTCAAGCCGGGCGCTCTGGGCACGGTGACCGAGCGCGCGCTGCGCTTCAGCCGGTGCAGCGCGCTCACGATCCGCGACACCGACGCGGGGCGCGAGCGGCGCGAGCGCTCGCTCATGCGCCTCGCGGAGCTGACGCGCAAGGCCAACGCGTTGCTCGACGCGGGGGACGCGGAGCGCGCGCTGCCCCTCCTGCAGATGGCGGCCTCGCGCGCGCCGGCCAACGCGACGATCCAGGAGGCGCTCGCGCGCGCCCTCGCCGCGGTGGGCCGGGACGTGGAGGCGGACGGCCGGCGCAAGCTCGCGCAGCTGATCCGCGAGAGCTTCCAGTAGGGCCAAGGCGCGAGGAAGGCGTTCTCGCGAGGGCGCCGAGGCGCAAAGAAATTTGCTTGGTCGCACCCGCTCGGCGCCTTGGTGCGCTACAGCATCCCGCTGATCCTCGAGGTGCGCGGCCCGAACCGGATCTTCTCGGTGCGAGTCCAGCCGCGATCGCCGCGCACGTCCTCGCCCGGCCGCGGGGCCTCTGGCCAGTCGCTCTTCTTAGCTCCGTCGAGCGCCTTGGGCCGCGCGATCATCACCGGCACCTTCGAGCGGCGGAGCAGCGTCTCGGCGACCGAGCCCAGGACGAGGCGGTCGACCAGGCCGTGCTCCCTGTGGCCGACCACGATGAGGTCGCCGTCCATGTCGATGGCCACTTGGTGGATGGCCTCGGCGGCGTTGCCGACCCGCACGTGCAGGACGGTGTGCTGTTCCCACTCCTCGTCGCCGAAGAGCTGCGTGGACGCGTACCGCATCCGCTCGAGCAGCACCTCGCCGGCCTTGTCGATCGCCGCGTCGAGCCGATCGAGCTTCTCCTTCCCCGGCGCGGGCGGCAGCACGTGCACCGGGTGCAGCTCGCAGGCGGGCAGCCGGCGCGCGAGGCGGATCGCGGTCACCAGCGCGTGGTCTCCCTCCGCCTCGAAGTCGACGCCGACGACGATCCGAGTGGTCACTGGCGCGTGGGTCATCGTCTCACTCCTCCTCGTCGACGTTCCATTCCCTGAGACGGTACTGGATCTTGCGCCGGCTCACCCCGAGGATCTCGGCCGCCTTGGCGGTCGAGCCCCCGACCGCGGCCAGCGTCTTCTCGATCGCGATCCGCTCGAGCTCGGCCAGGGTGGTCCCGGGGAACATGAGATCGAGCGTGTCCGCGCCCCGGCCCTTGCCGCCGCGCGGGAGCTCTGCGGTGTGGGGGAGCAGCGCGACGTCGATCGCGTCCTCGGTGCACAGCACCACCGCGCGCTCGATCGCGTTCTCGAGCTCGCGGACGTTGCCGGGCCACGGGTACGCGGCGAGCGCGCGCATCGCCTGCGGCGTGAAGCCCTGGATCTCGCGATCGTTCTCGCGCGCGAAGCGACGCAGGAAGTGCATCGCGAGGAGCGGGACGTCGCTCGCGCGCCGGCGGAGGGGCGGCACGTCGAGCGAGATCACGTTGAGCCGGTAGTAGAGGTCCTCGCGGAAGTCGCCGTCCTCGATCCGCTGCGGCAGGTCGCGGTTGGTCGCCGCCACCACGCGCACGTCCACGCGCACCGTCTCGTTGCCCCCGACGCGCTCGAACTCGCGCTCTTGGAGGAAGCGGAGCAACTTGACCTGCGTGGAGGGCGGGATCTCGCTCACCTCGTCGAGGAAGAGCGTCCCGCCGTCGGCCTGCTCGAAGCGGCCCTCGCGCCGGCCGATCGCCCCCGTGAACGCCCCCTTCTCGTGGCCGAACAGCTCCGACTCGAGCAGCGACTCCGCGAGGGCCGCGCAGTTCAGCCGCACGAACGGCCCGCTCTTGCGCTTGCCGTTCTGGTGGAGCGCCGCCGCGATGAGCTCCTTGCCGGTGCCGGTCTCCCCGTGGATCAGCACCGTCGCGCGGCTGTCGGCGACCTGCGCGATCGTCTTGAGCAGCCGCTGCATGCTCGGGTGATCGCCGATGATCTCCCCGATCGCGTAGCGCTCCTCGAGCCGCTGGCGGAGCGACGCGGCCTCCGCCGAGAGCTTCGCCTTCTCCATCGCGCGCTCGACGAGCGCGACGAGCGCGTCGAAGTCGAGCGGCTTGGTCAGGTAGTTCTCGGCCCCGCGCCGGATCGCCGCGACCGCGGTGTCGATCGAGCCGAACGCGGTCATCACGACGAACGCGCTGTGCGGCAGGAGCGCGCGGCCGCGCTCGAGCACCTCGAGCCCGTCCATGCGGGGCATCTTGAGATCGGTGAGGACCACCTCGGGCTCGAACCCGGGCATCTTCTCGATCGCCTCGATCCCGTCGGCCGCGGTCGCGGTGCGGTAGCCCTCGTCGCGCAGGAGCTCGTCCAGCGCCTCGCGGGCGTTCGCTTCGTCGTCGACGATCAGGATCCGGCCGCGCGACCTCCCGGGTTTGGCCATCGCCGCCGGATCATGCGCGGCCCGGGTCTGCATGTCATGCGACTCGGTCGAGGAGGGCCGCGCGCAGCTTCTGGCGGGCCCGGAGCTCGAGCTGCCGCACGCGCTCACGGGAGAGGCCGAGCTCCTCGCCGAGGTGCGCGAGGGTCTCGCGGTCGTCGTCGAGCAGGCGGCGCTCGATGATCATGCGCT
>JAYRVK010000101.1:0-4131 GCA_041918555.1 Sandaracinaceae bacterium | reverse complement strand
GCTCGCCGACGCCGGGCTCGCCGACGCCGGGCTCGCCGACGCCGGGCTCGCCGACGCCGGGCTCGCCGACGCCGGGCTCGCCGACGCGGGGGGGGCCCCGAGCTGCGCTGCGCTCTACGCTCGCCCCGTTTGCCTCGAGACGGGCTCGGAGTGTCACTTCTACTTCGCGCCCATGGAACGCGGAACGTGCAACGGAGCTTGCGGGGGCGCGCGCTGCCTCGGGAGCTACGACGATCTCCCGGTGGAATGCCCGCCGCCTCCGTCGACCCTCGACCCGTCCACGACGAACCGGATGGATCAGATCTGCGTCTGCGCGCGGCGCGAGTAGCGCGTCGATCAGGGCGCGGCGAGCCCGCGCCCGGCCGTCGCGGCCTCGGCGGGCGCCGCGCGCAGCGTGTCGCGGCCCTGGCGCGCGCGGACGTCGCTGGGATCGCGCCGCAGCGCCTCGTCGAACGCGGCCGCGGCGGCCTCGCGCCGGCCGAGCGCGGCGAGGGCGGCGCCGAGCGCGGCGTGGCCGCGGCCGTCGTCGCTCGCGAGCCGCTCGATCGCAGCGCGCGCGGCCCGCTCGGCCCGATCGGGCGCGCCGGCCTCGAGCGCGGCGTGCGCGCACTCGATCCAGAGGTCCGCGTCCTCGGGGTGGAGCTCCGCCGCGCGCGCGAGGATCGCCATGGCCTCCTCGGCGCGGCCCGCAGCGACGAGCGCGCCCGCGAGGTCGCGCCGCGCCGCGAGGTCCTCGGGCCGGCGCCCGACGATGCGCGCGTACCGCTCCACGGCCTCGCCGGGTCGCCCGAGCGCGAGCTCGATCGCGCCGAGATCGCGCAGCCCCTCGTCGTCCTGCGGCCACGCGCGGTGCGCGGCCACGAGGGCGCGGCGCGCGGCCTCGAGATCGCCGCGGCGCACCGCGAGCGCGGCGAGGCGGCCGAGCCACGTCGCGGACTCGCGATCCTGCAGGCCGATCGCGCCGCCCACCCGCTCGATCGCGGACCCGTGATCGCCGGCGAGCGCGGCGGCCCAGCCACGGAGGTGCGCCGCGCGGCGCGCCGCGGGGTGCTCTGGCGCCGCGTGCTCGAGGAAGTCGTCGAGGGCGTCGCGCGCGCGCACCGCGCGCTCGCGCACGGCGGGGCTCGCCTCGACGGGCTCGGTGGGGAGCGCGGCGCCCAGGGCGAGCGCGACGCGGCCGTCCTCGGGGGGCGCGCGCCGAGCCGCGCGAGCCCACAGCGCCCACGCCTGCGCGTCGCGTCCGCGCGCCGACGCCGCCTCTGCGCGCGCGAGCAGCGCGCTGATCGCGTCGGGCCGGGGTTCCTGCGCGGCGGCGGTGGACGCGAGCCCCAGAAGGCCTAGAACTAGGGCCCCGCTCGTTCGGACGACGTCCCTCACAGGCCTCCCGAAGCTAGCATCCATGCGCGCGACCCGCCTTCGCGGTGCCCGGACGAACAACCTCCGCGGCGTCGACCTCGACCTCGAGCCGGGCACGCTGGTGGCCATCGTCGGGCCCTCGGGCGCGGGCAAGTCGTCGCTCGCGTTCTCCACGCTCTACGCCGAGGGGCAGCGCCGCTACGTCGAGAGCTTCAGCGCGTACGCGCGCCAGTTCCTCGAGCGCCTCGCGCGGCCCGACGTGGACGAGCTCGATCCGATCGCGGCGACCGTCGCGGTCGATCGGCAGGCGCCGGTGCGCACGAGCCGCTCGACGGTCGGCACGATGACCGAGGTCGCCGACTACGCGAAGAGCCTGTGGGCGCGCGCGGCCTCGCTCGTGTGCCCCTCGTGCGGGCGGCCCGTCGCGCGCGACGAGCCCGAGGCCATCGCCGACGAGCTGCTCGCGACCGGCGACGAGCCGCGCGTGGTCGTGACGTATCCGCTCGAGGTCGCGGGCGCGGAAGAGTTCCTCGGCGTGCGCGAGGCGCTCGTCGGCGAGGGCTACCGTCGGATCGCCCTCGACGGCGAGGTCCTCGATCTCGACGAGGTCCCCCCGAGCCGCGTAGAGGGCCGCCGGCGTGTCGACGTGGTCGCGGATCGCCTCGTCGCGCGCGCCGCGGATCGCGGGCGGCTCGTGGACTCGATCGAGGCGGCGATGGCGCGCGGCGGCGGCCGGGCCGACGTGACGATGCCGGGCGCGGGAACGTTCCGGTACTCGCGCGGGCTCCACTGCGCGCACTGCGACGTCGCCTACCGCGACGCCGCGCCGGGGATGTTCTCGTTCAACAGCCCCGTCGGCGCGTGCGGGACGTGCCGCGGCTTCGGCCGCACGATCGGGGTCGACTGGGAGCGCGTGTTCGACGAGCCCCACCGCACGCTCGAGGGCGGCGCGATCCGCCCGTGGCGCGGGAAGTCGACGGCGTGGGAGCGGCGCTACCTGAAGAAGCAAGCCGCGTTGTCGGGCATCCCGATGGACGTGCCGTGGGCCGCGCTCGACGCGGCGCACCGGGCGTGGGTGATCGAGGGGGAGGGCGGCGAGTGGCCCGACGGGTGGGTCGGGCTCCGCGGCTGGTTCGAGTGGCTGAACACCCGAGCGTACAAGATGCACGTGCGCGTCCTGCTCTCGCGCTATCGCAGCTATGACCGCTGCGCGGCGTGCGACGGAGCGCGCCTCGAGCCCGAGTCGCTCGCGTGGAAGATCGCGGGCCGGAGCATCGCGGAGCTCTTCGCGCTGCCCGCCGCCGAGGCGCTCGCGTTCCTCGACGAGGTCCCGGCGCCGGACGCGGCGACGGCGCTCCTCGTGCGCGAGCTCCGCGGCCGGCTCGCGACGCTCTGCGACGTCGGGCTCGGCTACCTCACCCTCGATCGCGCCAGCCGCACGCTGAGCGGCGGCGAGTCGCAGCGCGTCGCGCTCACCGGCGCGCTCGGCGCCTCGCTCACGGGGGCGATGTTCGTGCTCGACGAGCCGACGGTCGGGCTCCACCCCGTCGACGTCGCGCGCCTCTCGGCGGTGGTGCGCCGGCTCACCGACGGCGACAACACGGTGATCCTCGTCGAGCACGACGCGGACATGATCCGCGGCGCCGACCGCGTGGTCGAGCTCGGCCCCGGCGCCGGCGAGCGCGGCGGGCGCGTGGTGTTCGACGGGACCCCGGAGGCGCTCGGGCGGGCCGACACCCCGACCGGGCGCGCGCTCGCCGTCGAGCACGCGGCCTCGACGTCGCTGCGAGCCCGCCCCGATCGCGGACAAGTCGTCTTGCGTGGTGCGAGCGGCCACAACCTGCGCGGCGTCGACGTCGCGTTCCCGATCGGCGCCCTGTCCTGCGTCACCGGCCCGAGCGGCTCCGGCAAGAGCTCGCTCGTCGTCGAGACCCTCGTCCCCGCCGCGCTCCGAGCCCGCGGGGAGCGCGGGGAGCGCGCGCCGCTGCCGTTCACGTCGATCGACGGCGTCGCGGGGCTCCGCGCGGTGGTCCACGTCGACCAGAGCCCGCTCGGCCGCACCTCGCGCGGCAACCCCGCGACCTACCTCGAGGTGTGGAACGCGATCCGCAAGCGCTTCGCCGCGGAGCCCCTGGCGAAGGAGCGCGGCTACGGCCCGAGCACCTTCTCGTTCAACACCGCGGGCGGGCGCTGCGAGGCGTGCGCGGGGGAGGGCGCCGAGACGGTCGAGATGCAGTTCCTCGCGGACGTCACGTTCTCCTGCCCCGAGTGCGGCGGTCGCCGGTTCGTGGGCCCGGTGCTCGACGTCCTGCACCGCGGCCTGACCATCGCGGACGCGCTCGAGCTCACCGCCGACGAGGCGCTCGCGCGCTTCGAGGGCGCGCGCGACGTGGCGAAGCGACTCGCGCCGCTCGTCTCGGTCGGGCTCGGCTACCTGCGCCTGGGCCAGCCCCTCAACACGCTGAGCGGTGGCGAGGCGCAGCGCCTCAAGCTCGCGGGCACGCTGGTCGACACGCCGCCCGGGGCGCTCGTCGTCCTCGACGAGCCGACCGCGGGGCTGCACCACGACGACGTCACGCCGCTCCTCGCGACCCTCGACGCGCTCGCCGCGCGTGGGGACACCGTGATCGTGGTCGAGCACGACATGCGCGTCGCCGCCTTCGCCGATCACGTGATCGACCTGGGGCCCGGCGCCGGTTCTCTCGGCGGCGAGATCGTTGGCAGCGGCACGCTGGCCGACTTGATCGCAAGCCCTCGTTCAACCACGGGACGGTT
>JAYRVK010000100.1:0-3633 GCA_041918555.1 Sandaracinaceae bacterium | reverse complement strand
GGAGGCGCTCGTCAACGCGATGGCCGTCGGCCAGGGCTACGAGCTGAGCTGGATGAGCTACGGCACGCAGGGCGCGAAGCTCACCTACGACGGTCCCGACCGACTGCGCGCGCGCGTCCACCCGATCAACCCCGGCGCCACGGTGCGCGTCCGCCTCTCGTACACCGAGTGGCTCGATCGGCGCGCCGCGCGCCGCACCTACGAGTACCCGATGCGCGTCGAGGGCGAGCCGCCGCTCCTCGGGGAATTCATCTTGCAGGTCGACACCTCGAGCACGATGGTCGGCGCGATGCGCGCGGGGATGGGCGCCACCGTCGAGGACGGTCGCGTGGTCCTGCGCCGCAGCGACTTCCGGCCGCGCGCGGACTTCTTCCTCGACCTCTACGACCCCGAGGCGCAGCCGACCGACGTCGTGCAGAGCTACGTGGTGAGCGCGCCCGCGCAGCAGGCGGGCGGCCCCGCCGCCGAGGGGCAGGAGAGCTACGTGCTCTTCGACGTCCCGACCGAGGCCATCGTCGAGGAGGACGAGGACGCCGCGGCCCCCCCCCTCGAGCTCGTGATGCTCCTCGACGTCTCGGGCGAGACCGACCCGGAGGACCTCGAGATCGCGCGCGCGGTGATCGAGGCGGTGCTCCGCCAGGTCACGCCGACCGATCGCGTGGCGATCCGGCTCGCCGACGTGACCGCGCACCTCCCGCCCGACGCGCCCGAGGGTCTCGTCGAGGCGACCGAGGAGAACCGCGAGGCGCTCCTCGAGTCGATCGCGCGCGTGCACCTCGGCGGCGCGACGGATCTCGGGCAGAGCCTGAGAGAGGCGGGGCAGCTCGTCGCGGGCCGGCCACGCGCCGCCGTCCTCTACCTCGGCGACGGCCTCCCGACGACGGGCGCGCTCGACGCGACCGCGCTCCGCGCCACGCTCGCGACGCTCGACGCGCCGCCGCGCTACTTCGGCCTCGCGATCGGCGACGGCGCGAACTTGGGGCTCCTGCGCCGGCTCTTCGACGGCAACGCCGAGGCCGTGCACGAGCGCACCGAGGCGGCGCGCGCGGTGATGCGCGTGCTCGCCGAGGCCGCGCAACCCACCTTGCGGGGGGTCGAGGTCGATCTCGGCGAGAACGTCGAGCGCGTGTACCCGCGCCCGCCGATCCTCGTGCAGAACGGCGCGCACCTGCGCCTCGTGGGGCGACTCGTCGGCGAGATGCCGCGCACGGTGACGATCCGCGGGAGCTTCGACGGCGAGGCGTTCGAGCGCCAGATGAACGTCCAGCAGGGGATCGTCGAGGACGACGGCGACGTGCGGCGGCGCTGGGGCCAGAACCGGCTCGCCGAGCTGATCGACGAGGACGCGGGCCGCGAGGCGATGGTCGATCTGGGCCTGCGCTTCGGGCTCGTCTCGCCGTGGACCTCGCTCGTCGTCGGCGGCGTGATCGGCGGCACCGTCGCGCCGGTCACCGGCTTCGATCACGACCCGCTCGCCTTCGCGTGGGGCCTCGGCGGCGGCGAGACGAGCGTCGCGGCGGCGGAGCTCACGAGCGACGCCACCGGCTGGCGCCGGCGGCTCCGGCGCGAGCGCCCCGAGCCCGCGGTGACGCCCGAGGTCACGTGGGTCTCGCGCGTGCAAGACGTGGATCCGCCCGCGGCGACGGGGCGCGCCGCGGCGGCGAGCCCGTACGGCGCGGACGGCGGCCTCGCGCGCGCCTCGGTGCAGCGCGCGCTCGAGGGCGGCGAGCGCGGCCCGCGCGGCTGCTACGAGCGGCGCTCGATCGTGCGGCCGGACCTCGCGGGCGAGATGCAGATCGAGGTCGAGGTCGGCGGCGACGGCGCGCCGCGCGCGGTGCGGCTGCTCCGCGAGACGCTCGGCGACGACGACCTGCGCCGCTGCGTCGAGACCGAGATCCGCGGCCTGCGCTTCCCCACGACCGGCGGAACGGCCGCCGTGACGGTGCAACACACGTTGACGTTCTCGATGCCCGAGCGCGAGTTCGGGAGCCGGCGCCAGTGCAGCGACGCGTCGCAGCAGAGCCTCGACGTGCGCCGCGCGCTCTGGCAGGAGCGGCTCGCCGCGAACGCCGGCGTCGGCGGCGCGCTCGCGGTGTGGCGCGAGGCGAACGGGCAGTGCGAGCTCGGCAACTGGCGCGCGCGCCGGACGCTCCTCCACATGATGCTCGACCACGCGGGCTCGGTGCGCGCGCAGGTCGCGCTCTACCGCGCGTTCGCGGGCAACGCGTCGATCGCGGACTACCTGCGCCGCATCGTCCTGCGCCGCGTGCGGAGCCCCGACGACGTCATGGCGGTGCGCGCCGGCCTCGGCCTCGACGTGCCGGTCGACTGGTCGCTCTTCTCGCGCCTGTGGAAGAGCAACGACGACCCCCAGTTCCGCCTCGCGCTCGTGCGCCGCTGGCTCGAGGTCGTCCCCGAGGAGATGGACCTGCGCTTGCGGCTGCTCATGCTCCTCGAGCAGACCGAGAACCTCCCCGAGGCGCGGCGCCTCGCGCGCGAGCTCCGCGCCGATCCGCTCGCGGACGCGCGCGTGCGCACCCGCGTCGGTGAGTTCTGGCTGCGCCAGGGCGACGAGCCCGAGGCGCGGCGCGTGTTCAGCGAGCTCGTCGAGCGCACCCCGCTCGATCCGTGGGCGCGCCGCCGGCTCGGCGATCTCTACCGCGCGCACGGCTGGGCCGACGACGCCTACCGCGAGTACCGCACGCTCGCGCGGCTCCGGCCGGGGGACGGCGGCGTGCTGTTGCTCCTCTCGCGCGCGGCGGCGGACGCGGGGCGCATCGACGAGGCCCTGCGCCTCGAGCAGCGCCTGAGCGAGAGCACCGATCCGGGCGTCGACGAGGGCGCGGCGGGCTTCGCGCGGCTGTGGACCGCGGTGCGCCTCGCGCGCCTGAAGCTCGAGGCCGACGACGACGAGACGCGCGACGCGATCCGCCGCCGCGAGCGGCAGTCGGGCGCGCTGCGCGAGCCGCCCGCGATCTTCGTCGCGCTCACGTGGCCGCACCCCGACGATCACCCCGAGCTCCTCGTGCGCTACCCGAGCACCGCGGAGGACATCGAGTGGGAGCCCGTCGAGCTCGGCGGCCAGGACCACGGCATCTACGCGGTCCGGGTGCGCGAGCGCGAGGAGGGCGAGTACGTCTTCTCGATCCGGCGCCACGAGGCCGACGAGATCCGCGACCTCGGCGCGGAGCTCACGATCGTCGCGGGCCTCGGCACGCCGGAGGAGCACGTCGAGCGGATCCCGCTGACGCTCTCGCGCGAGACGCTCGAGCGGCGCTACCAGCTCTCGGACGCGGGCGGCCTCACCGAGGTCCCGGTTCCCCCGGCCGAGCGCTGAGCGTTCGCCGGCGTTCACCGCTCTCGCGGTGCTTCGGCGGTCTGTTGGGGGCGCTCCGGAGCCCCCTTCTTTCGGGGCCTCCTCGGCGCGGCGCGAGCCTGCGTCGCAGTCTCGCGCCGCCGAGCCGAGCCCCTGCGGGTCTCGGCACGGGCGCGCGGACCGCCTTTCAGCTTGCGCCCGAGCTGCCGCCGCCCAGCCGCGTTCGGCGGCGGGTCTGTATCGCGCTCGGAGCCGAACCGCGCACGAGCGCGACTCCCCTCCCGCTTGCGGCCGCTTGCGGGAGGGGCTGGGGGAGG
>JAYRVK010000099.1:0-1861 GCA_041918555.1 Sandaracinaceae bacterium | reverse complement strand
GAACGCGGCGGGGCCGCGTTCGTACCCCGCGCCTCCGCGCGGGGGCCCCTCGGCCGACGGCCGGCGCTGCGCGCCGACCTGGCCTCGAAAACGAGCGCACCCCCCCCCGCGTGGGCCGGGGCCTTCGATTCGTCGTCCTCACCAGGGCAGGTGCAGCACGGGGTCGACGACGACCTGCGTGGCTTCGTCGTCGCCGTACTGGAGGGTGACGGCGGCGCCCTCGCGGACGCGATCGCGGTCGGCGAGGACGAAGCGGAGGATCCCCGGGCGCGGCGTGTGCGGGCGCGACAGGACGAGGTCGCCGACGAGCAGGCGCAGGGGATCCGTATCGCCGCGGAGCGGGACGAGCCGCGCGTCGAGCTCGAACGCGACCGCGTTCGCCCCGCCGACCAGGTGGCCCGCGCCGTCCTCGGCTTCGTCGACGCCCTCCATCGGGAGGAGCACGAGCCGCGGGACCTCGCGGTCGGCGCCTTCCTGCGCCGCCGCCGCCACGGCGGGATCGATCGCGCCCTGCTCGGCGCTCCCCTCGTCCTCCACCGCCTCGTCGCCCGCGCTCGCCTCTTCGTCGGGCGCCGCGGCCCCGCCGCAGCCGACGGTCCAGGCGAGGAGCACTGCGAGCGCGCGCGCGGGTGCCATGACTCGATGGTACGCGCGTCCGCGCCGGCGTCGAGGCCTCACGCCTCGGGCACGTACCAGATGGGCGAGGTCCACGCGCGCTCCTGGATCGTGCGCGCGACGTTCGGGTCGCAGCAGCTCCAGCGCGGGTCCGTGTCGTCGATCGCGGCGCAGTCGACGCCCTCCTCGAGGCACGCGCGCTGGCTCCAGCGGCACGTGGGGTTCTCGAGGACCCGCGCGTAATAGAACGCCGGCACGCTCGGATCGAAGTCGGGGTCCGTCCACGTCGCGCAGAGGCCGTCGAGCCCCGCGCCGATCGGCGCGCAGGTCGCTGCGTCGACGCTCGCGCCGTTGTCGGGATCGCCGGCGATCTCGTAGACGCGCTCGCGCGTCTCGCCGCCCTCGAGCCAGCCCTTCACGATCTGGAGGCGCTGGAGCGGCGCGCCGAGCGCGTCGCGGAGCGCGCTCGCGAAGAACACCGGCGCCGCGTCCGCGGGCCGAGGCCCGAGCTCGCCGCCCATGGGGACGCCGTCGGCGTAGGCGCGCGCGAGCTGGTCGGTCGCGTCGCAGAGATCGCTCGGGTAGCCCCAGCCCGCGAAGAGCCGCGCGACGATCCGCGGGCCGCTCGTCGCGTACGTCTCGCGGCGGCGCATCGCGTCGAAGAGCGCCTCGCGGCTGTTCTCCTCGGCCCAGATCACCGCGAGCCCGCCGGGGCTGCCGGTGCGCCCGTAGGTCAGCGCGCCGGGGGGCAAGGCGAGTTGCTCGCTGGGCTCGTCCTCGTTCTCGCCGGCGTGCCCCGGGTACGACTCCTCCTCGACGCCGCCCGCCGCGCTGATGTGCGTGTCGGTGCTCCCGATGAAGCCGAATTCCCACGGATTCGCCCCGACTCGGGCCCACTCGAGGAGCCCGTTCCGCAGCGCGCCGCGCGCGAAGTCGCCGGGCCCCACGCAGCCGCCGAGGAAGCCGATCCCGCCGCTCCCGCACACGCCCGCGCAGTCGTCGGGGTCCGCGCCCGGCGCGCCGCACAGGTTCGGGTGGTACATCTCGAAGCGGCAGAGCTCGTCCTCGCTCCCGAGCGGGTCGCCGAGCCCGGGCGGCAGGCACTCGCTCTGGCCCTTGTGCTGGTAGATCTCGATCAGCGGCTCGAGCCGCGCGCGCCGCGCGGCGGCCGCGCGATCGAATGGCGTCTCGTCGTGGGCGGCCGGGCCCCACAAACGGCCCCCCCCCCCCGTTACCCGGTGGGGGG
>JAYRVK010000098.1:0-3317 GCA_041918555.1 Sandaracinaceae bacterium | reverse complement strand
TCAGATGCGGTCGACGAAGCCCTCGTCGAACTGGCCCGCGCGGAAGGACTCGTGGTTGAGCGCCTTGCGCAGCAGGCGTTGGTTCGTGACCAGCGGCGTGAGGTGAATCTCTGCGAGGATCCGGTCCAGCATGAGGAGCGCGTCGTGCCGGTTCGGGGCGTACGTGGTGACGCTCGCGACGAGCGGATCGTAGGCCGGCGACACGAGGCTGCCGATCTGGATGCCGGTCTCGATGCGCACCTTGCCGGGCGGTGCGGGCGGCCACCGCGCGGCCTGCACGTGGCTCTCGAACGCGAGCCCCGTCGCGGGATCGCACGCAGCGTCGACGTACGCGAGGAGCGAGCAGCCGCTCGGCTCCACGCGGCTGAGCTCGTCGGTCAGGTCTTCGCCCGCCGCGTGACGGAGCTGCATCTCCACGAGATCGATGCCTGCGCACATCTCGATCGCGGTGTGCTCGACCTCGAGCCCGGGCGTGAGCCCGACGAGGTAGAAGAGCCCGTCGCCGTCCAGGACGAAGTGCGCGCTCGCGAGGCCGCGCACCTCGAGCTTCTGCGCGAGCTCGCTGGCCGCCTCCCACATCGCGCCGCGCACCGCGTCGCACGTGCGCAGCTGCTCGAGGGCGGCAGCGGGCGACTCGCAGATCACGCGCCGGTCTCCCCGGCGGAGGCTGACCTCGCGATCTCCGAGCGGGATCGCGCCGCTCTCCGCGCCGAAGAGCTGCACCTCGACGTGCCGCGCGCGCTCGACCCAGGTCTCGACGTAGGCGCCGAGATCGAGCGGATCGAGCGCGGCGAGGCCCTCCGCGAGCTCCGCGACGTCGCGCGCCACGACGCCGGTCGCGTCGCCGAGGCCGATCACGGGCCGCAGCACGACGGGGTAGTCGATGCGGTCCACGTCCTCGAGCGCCTGCTGCGGGCCCGTGATCGGTCGCTCGCTCCCGGGCAGCACGCGGATCCCCTGCTCGATCGCGGCCGCGCGGACCGCGAGGCGATCGCGGACCCGCTCGAGGAGCTCGGCCGAGGGCCCGACGAACACGAGCCCGGCCTCGACCACGGCGCGCGCGAACGCCGGGTCGTCGGCGAGGGCGCCGTAGCCCGGGTGGATCGCCTGGACCTGGCGCGCCCGCGCGGCCGCGAGGAGCGCGGCGGGGTCCGTGTAGGCGCGGGGATCCTCGCCGAGCGAGATCGCCTCGTCGCACGCGGCGACGTGCGCGGCCCCCTCGTCGAGCGGATCAACGTGCACGGCGACCGTCTCGAGCCCGACCCGGCGGCACGTGCGGGCGACGCGGGCGGCCACCTCGCCGCGGTTTGCGATCAGGATGCGCTCGAACAAGCTTCGTGCTCCTCTAGGGCCGGACCCTAGCTCGTGCCGGTCGTCGTCTCCACACGCGGTTTGCGGAAGCGGTCGGTCGCGCCCGGCGCAGTGCGCGCGCGCGCCGAGCGGATGCTCGCGGCGCTCGCCATGCCCGAGGCCGAGCTCTCGATCCTGCTGTGCGACGATCCCACGATCCACGCGCTCAACCGCGAGTACCGAGGGATCGACCGGCCGACCGACGTCCTCGCGTTCCCGATGCGCGAGGGCGAGCACGCCGAGCTCGAGCCGCAGCTCCTCGGGGACGTGGCGATCTCGCTCGACACCGCGCGGCGCCAGGCCGAGGCCGGGGGGCGCACGGTGGTGGCCGAGGTGACGTACCTGCTCGCCCACGGGCTCTTGCACCTGCTCGGCTACGACCACGCGACCGCGGCCGAGGATCGCCGCATGCGCGCGCGCACGGACGCGCTGTTCGCGGCCTCGACGATCGCGCGTTGAGGCCCGGAAAAGGGCCTCCGGACGCATTTCGGGGTCACTTTCCCCCCGAATTATCGATTTGTGCTTGTCAGGCCGAGATCACCAGGGCATAGATGGCCGCCAACGCACGCGAGCCCAGAAAATCGGGGGTTTCGTGGGCGGTGCAGCAGTCAGATAGCCAGAATTGGGGGCGCCAGGGCGCCCAGAGGGAGGACAGCCATGAACGAACCCAGCCCGAAGCGGATGACCAAGGCGCAGATCATGGGCGAGCTCGCCGACAAGACGGGCCTCACCAAGAAGCAGGTCGGCACCGTGTTCGAAGCGCTCAACGGCATCATCAAGCGCGAGCTCGGCCGCCGTGGCCCCGGTGAGTTCGTGATCCCGGACATGCTCAAGCTCAAGGTCCGCAAGCAGGCGGCCCGCAAGGGCGCGAAGGTGCGGATCCCGTCGACCGGCGAGATCATCGTCAAGGACATCCCGGCGAAGAAGAAGCTGCGCGCGACCCCGCTCAAGCGCCTCAAGGACCTCGTCCTCTAGGCTCTCTCCGGGCGCGTGAACGAGATGCGCCGCCCCGACGGGCGGCGTGTTTCGTTTCGAAGGCTCGAGCGTGACCTCAGTAGGGGTTCTCGGGCGTCTGCGGCCAATCGCCCGGCGGCGGCCCGTCCCGCCCCTCTTCGGCACGCGCTCGTGCGCGGGCCCGATCCTCGAAGAACCCCTGGGTCAGCGCGAGGAGGCGCCGCATCTCCGCGACCTGGAGATCGACGTTGCCCTCGAAGTGATCCCCGTCCGGCTGGATCGTCGCGCGCTGCAGGACGGGCGCGAGCCCGAGCACCGCGGCGATCACGTTGCGGCCGTACGCCTCGCGCATGCGGTCCCAGTAGCCGGCCGCGCCGCCCGCGCGCTGGGCGTCCTCGTAGGTCCACCGGGTCCGGGCCGCGATCCGGTCCTCCGGCAGCTCGCTCAGCGCCAGACGCAGCTCCGTCGGGACCATCTCGATCGGCCCGCGGCTGTTGCCGCGCGCCTGCGCGAACTGCCGCGCGCCCTCCACCTCGAGGCTCAGCCCCTCGCCGTCCTCCATCGAGAGGAGCGCGTCGGCCGGGTGCACCGCGTCGGGGTCCTCCGCCGCTCGGTTCTGCGCGACCGCGAGGACCCGCGGGAGATCCTCGGGCCGACACAGGAGGAAGTGGCGCGGTCCGATGATCGCGACGACGCGCTCGGTCGTGTCCTGGTTGTACCAGCGGGCGACCTCCACGCCATCGCGCTCCTCCCACGCCAGCGGCTGGCCGGCCGCGGTCGCGAGCCGCGCCGCCGCCGCGCGGATCGCGTCGGGCCCGCCGACCGCGCTGCCCGCGACGATGAGGCGCGAGCGCTCGAGGTTCGGCGTCGCCACGAGGACCCGGTCGAGGTCCTCGAGCGGATCGATCTCGCTGCCCGCGAGGAGCGCCTGCCAGTCCGGCATCGCCGCGAGCAGGCTGCGCACGTCGGGACCGAGCGGCGAGCGCCGGATCCGGGCGACGTCGAGGCGGAGC
>JAYRVK010000097.1:0-4838 GCA_041918555.1 Sandaracinaceae bacterium | reverse complement strand
GTTCGGGCCGATGCCCTCGGCGCATGCGGCGTCGAGGCGCGCGCGGAGGGCATCGGCGTCGATGACGCTCGGCGCGGGATCGGCTGGCGCGTGTGACTCGGCCGCGAGCTCGACCGCGCTCTGCTCGGGTGTCGCCGTCACGCCGATCCCCCCGGCGCGTTGCACGACGGGCGCTCTCGCGCGACGAGTGCGCCGGTCGTGCCGGACCGATCGATCGCGAGCAGCATCAGCACGTCGTCGACCTCCATCCCGCGCTCCACGCGGATCGCGTGGAGCGCGTCGATCGCGTCGCGCAGCGCCGCCGGCATGTCCGCCGCGTCGAGCGGAACGGGTCGACACCTCCACGCGCCATCGCCGCGCTCGAGGTCGTCGAGAATGAGCACGTGTCCGCGGGGTACATCGTCGAGCGCGTCGCCGGAGATCTCGACGATCGAGGTGAGCGCGTCCACGCGGGAGAGTCGGTGGGGCTGCTGGCGAGCGCGGGCTCGTCGAGCGCGTCGGCGCGGGCGTCGTCGGGCGGTCATCGACGCCGCTCCATCGCCTCGTCCGTCGCGCTATCGGGTTGGCGCGCCGTCGCGGGCGCGCGTAGAGTGTGGTGGTCCATCTCGTGTGTCCTCGCGCCCGGCGACCTAGGGGGGTCGACCGGGCGCAGCTACGTCAGCGGGACGCCTCGCGGGCGGGGATCGTCGCGGCGGCGTCGAGCAGCTCGCGGAGGGAGCGGCTGTCGACCACACACCGGCCACCGGCCGGGCGGCTCGCGCGGACGAGCCCGATGGAGATCCACCGGGTGATGGTCCGCCGCGTCACGCAGGCGAGCCGGGCGGCATCGTCGAGCGTGATCCAGCGGGGGGCGTGATCGAGGTCGCGGAGGGCGGGAGTGGTGAGCGTCGTCGGGTGCGGCATGCCCACGGTTTCGCACCGCTGCGCGCGCTGTCCGAGGGAGATCGATCTCCCTTGACGGTGGCGACTATTTGTGATCGTCGGGATCGGCGACGAGGGCGGCGTCCAACTTGTCTTGCTCCTCGCGCTCGGCATCCCTGCGCCACGCGCGCCAGCGCGCGAGCTCCTTCCGCGTGGTCTCGTCGGGGTCCTTCTGCGCGGGCGACACGAGGCCAAGCGTCAAAAAGAGTTGCGATAGTGCGGCCACGGTCGATGTGCCCTTGCCCCGCGCGAACCACGTGCGCACGACGCGCTCGATCTGCTCACGCGCGCCGTCTTCGTCTTCGTCGGGCGCTGGCGCGCGCGCGGCCCGCTCCGCGAGGGCTGGGGCGAGCACGCGGAGGTGGCTCATGACGTAGGCCGAGCCGTCGAGGCCGGGCACCTCCGCGCAGTGCTCGGCCGCTACCGCGAGCGCGCCGAGGAGCAACGCGCGCTGCTCGGAGACGGAATCGATGCCGGTCATGGTGGCCCACGCTCGATCCAGCCCGAGGACGAGTCGCCGCGCCGTCTCGTCGTCGCTCCGCGCGAGCGCGTCGGCGTAGGCGCGCTCGGTGCCGTCGAGCTCGGCTCGGATGAGAGCGATCCTGCGCGCGAACGGGTCCTCCTCGTCGCCGCTCACCTCGACACCCGCACCCTTCGCCGCCGCGGCCGGGCGGGGGCCGCCGTCATCGCGGCATCGAGCACCGCGTCAAGCTCGCTTCCGATCTGCATGGCGGCCTCGAGCGTGCGCGCCTCGCGCGGGATCCCGCGGAGCGTCCCGGCGTAGCGCCGCTCCGCGACCACGACGCTGTGCCCGAGCTGGCGCGCGGCGAGGAACGCGCTCGCCGCGCCGTACACGCCGGGCGCGTTCACCAGGTACGTGGAGCACGTGCTCCGCAGCTGCTGCCACGTGAAGGGCGGCGCGCCGAAGGACTGGACGAGCCGATCGCGCGCGGCGCCGAGCATGTCCGCGGTGAGCGCCGGGAACACGCGCTCCTCGGCCGCGCCCTCGCCCGCCCGAAGGCGCAGGGCCGCGACGATCCGCCGGAGCGTCGGTGCGATCTCGAGGCCGACGACGCGCGCCGTCTTCGTCTTCGTCGCGCTCGCGCGGAGCCGGATCTCGCCCACCTTCGCGCCGGCCGCGTCGAGCGCGTCGAGGTCGACGTCCGACCATCGGAGCCCGAGGGCCTCGCCGCGGCGCATCCCGGTCAGAAGGACGAGCGCGACGAACGGCGCGATCGCGGCGAAGCGCGGTGTGCTCCCGACCGGTCGGAGCCCGTCGTGCTCGGCGCGCGTGATCGAGAAGGTCTCGCGGTCGTGCCGGAGGGCCGCATCGAGGAGCCGGCGGAGATCGGCGGCGCCGAGGTACGCCGGCAGCTCGCGCTCCACGGGGAGCCGCCGGAGCCCGTCGGCGATCTCGTCGCTCGACAACGTCACGAGCCCGGACCGGCGCCACGAGGTGAGCAGCGTGGCGATCGAGCGCAGCTCGCGGTTCACGGAGACCGGCGAGCGCGTGGAGCTCGTCGCCGCGCTCGCCCCCCGGCGCGCCCCCGGAGCGGCCCTCTGCTTCGGGGCGGCGACGAGGGCGGCTCGGAGGCTCGCGAGGCGAGCCGGCGTCAGCTCGGCGGTCGTGCGCACGCGCTCGCGGGCGGCCCACGCCTCGAGATGCGCGAAGGCCAGCGCGTAGGTGCGGAGCGTCTTGTCCCGGAGGCGGTGCGCCGCGTCGGCGCGGTAGCGCGCGAGCCCGTCCGCGATCGTCACGGGCTCCGTCGGTCCGCCGAGCGGCCGCGGGCGCGCGAGGAGGCGCCGCTTCGCGAGGTCCACGCTGAGGCGCTTGGCCCACGCGACGCGCGCCTCGCGCGAGCTCACCTCGGCGGGGAGCGTGACGGCGACCTCGCGCCCGCTGTCCGGATCCCTGTAGTGCGCACGCCAGCTTGCCCCACGAGCCTTGAGCTTGACGCCCGGATGCGGGCTGCGGATCCGCTTGCGGCTCCGCCCTCGGCTCGCTTCGCCGGAGGTGGCCGGTTCACCCTGCGGCTCGCCTCCGAAGGCCCGAATGGTCCCCAACTTGGTCCCCTGTTTCCGTCCTCCCATGTCCTCTTGCGTCCTTTCGCGGCGCCCGCTACCCTAGCATTTCGTGGGCATTCCGAGCAACCAGAGGACACCGCGGGACGAACGGTCGCGGCCTTCTAAGCCGATGGTCGGAGGTTCGAGTCCTCCCGGGCGCGTCCGCTTCGCTACGACGCGGCCAGTGCTCCGCACCGCCGCGTCGTGCGCGCGCCCCGGCCTCCTCGGTTCCGACGTCTCCGTGGACTCCCGTCCACTTGGGCGTCGAAGGTGCCAGAATGGTGCACCGTGCGATGCCGCCGCGCGATCCACCATGCGCCCCGCCCGGCCCCGAGTCCCGGGGAATGTGGGCCGCGCGCGCGTCGGTTGCCGCACCGCATGCGCGCGGTCGCCCTGTTCGCGATCCTCTTCGTTGCGGCACCGCCGTGCGTCGCGGGCGCGCAGTACCGCGTGCGGCCGGGGGACACGCTGTCGGGGATCGCGGCGCGGCATCGCTCGAGCGTGGACGCGCTCCTGCGCGCGAACCGGGCGCGCGTGCGCGATCCGAACCGGCTCCGCGCGGGGGTCGAGCTGAACCTGCCGCGGCGCACGCCGCGCTGCGGTGAGGGGCTGGTGTTCGAGGAGCTCGTGTCGCGGGGCTTCGCGGGCCGCGTGCGGACCATGGCGCGGCGGCTGCGCATGGACCCCGACCACTTGATGGCGGTGATGCACTACGAGACGGCGGGGACGTTCCGTCCGTCGATCGTGAACCCGCGCTCGCGGGCGGTAGGGCTGATCCAGTTCCTGCCCTCGACCGCGCGGCGGATGGGGACCTCCACGCCGCGGCTCCGGCGGCAGAGCGCGATCGAGCAGCTCGCGTGGGTCGAGCGGTACCTCTCGCACTTCCGCGGGCGGATGCGGACCATCGAGGACGCCTACCTCGCGGTGTTCACGCCCGCGGGGATCGGGCGCGCGGGCGGGCACGTGCTGCATCGCCGCGGGGAGACCGCGTACCGGCGCAACCTCGGGCACGACCGCGATCGCGACGGGCGGATCACCGTGCGCGAGGTCGGGGCCAACGCGAGGCGTCGGCTCGAGCACGGGCGCGCGCTGCGCGCGGCGCGCTGCCGCTGAAGAACGGCGCCTCGGGCCGGCTGGCCCCGGCAGGTGGGGCCAGAGCTCCCCGAGTCTCCACCGTTGGGCAGGAAGACCTTCCGGGCCGGCGCCACCGGGGCCCTCCGCGCGGGGCCAGGTTCTTGCTGAGGAGCCCTTCGGCCCCCGCTCCTCGGAGGAACGTCCATGAAGCTCGGCTCCCCTCGGCTGGCCGCGATGGCGGCGTGCGCCCTCTTCACCGCGTGCGACGCCCCCGCGCCGCGGATGACCCTCTGCGCCTCCGACGACGAGTGCGCGGCCGGCGACCGGTGCGTCGACGGCGCGTGCTCAGCCCGCGGAGGGACGATCGCGCCCGACGGAGGCGCCATCGAGGCGGCGGTCGCGATCCGGCCGGACGCGGTCGTGCTCTCGTCGATCGATGGGACCCCCGCGACGCAGCGCTTCGAGGTCGTGGCGATCGATCCGCGCGACGGGAGCGAGCGCGTCGCACCCGGCGCGCTGTGGTCGCTCGGGCACCTGCGCGTCGGCGCGATCGACGGCGACGGAGTCTTCACCGCGCACGGCCGGGCGGGCGGCGAGGTGAGCCTGCGCGCGCAGGTCGTCGTCGACGGCGTGCTCCGCGTCGCGACGGGGACCCTGACCGTGCGCGTCGCGCGCACGCACCTCGGCGAGGGCGTGGGTCCCGAGGTGCCGGCGGCGTTCCCGACCCCGATCGCGGGGGAGCCGGGCACGCAACCCGACTTGCTCTATCCACTCGAGGG
>JAYRVK010000096.1:0-3254 GCA_041918555.1 Sandaracinaceae bacterium | reverse complement strand
GACGCGTCGAACACCTTGTCGGCGAGGCCGTCGATGACCTCTCCGCTCGCGACGTGCGCGGCGTAGGCGCCGGGATCCCCCGCGGCCCACGCCTCGCGTTTGGCGCGCCGCACGACCCAGCCGTCCAGGACGTCCGTGAGCCCCGCGATCGCGACGACCGCGAGCACCCAGGCGGGCTCGGCCGGCGCGATCCACAGCGCGCCCGCGAGCGGGACGCGCGAGAGGCTCAGCGCGTTCGCCAAGAGGATCGATCGCTCGCGCGGCGGCCGCACGGGCTATTCGGCGCTCTCACCGCGCGCGGGGATCGTGAGGACGCGCGTGCGCGCGAGGCGCACGACGCGCTCGGCGACGCTGCCGAGCAGCAGCCGGCCGACGCCCGTGCGCCCGTGCGTCGAGATCACGATGAGCGAGTACCCGTGCGCGGCCGCGTGCTCGGTGATCGCCCTCGCCGCGGAGGCGTCCTCGAGCAGCACCGTGTCGACGGGGACGCCCTCGGGGACGAGCTGCCTGGCGTCGTCGAGCCGGGCCTCGAGGTGCGCGCGCACCTCGCGGACGAGGCGCTCCTGCTGCGAGGCGGACCAGCCGAGGGTCGCCGGCGGCGCGCCGACCGCCTCGGGGTTCCACGCGTGGACGAGCGTCACCGCCGCGCCGAGCCGCGCCGCGAGCTCGCCGCCCGCGCGCACGCCGAGCGCGGCCGCGTCGGAGAAGTCGGTCGGGAGGAGCAGCTCGTCGGCCATGCGCCCGATCTACCATCAGGGCGCGAGCCGCGCGATGCGCCATCCGTCGCCCTCGCGCGCGTACACGAAGCGATCGTGCAGCCGGTGCGCGCGGCCCTGCCAGAGCTCGACCTCGATCGGGCGCACGCGGTAGCCGCCCCAGAACGACGGCAGCGGGACCTCGCCCTCTCTGAACTTGCGCCGCAGCTCCTCGAACTTCGCCTCGATCAGCGAGCGCGAGGAGACGACCTGGCTCTGGTGGCTGACCCACGCGCCGATCTGGCTCTCGCGCGGGCGCCGCAGGAAGTAGCGGAGCGACTCGGCCTTCGAGACGCGCTCGGCGGTCCCGCGGATCTGGAGCTGGCGCTCGAGCGAGGGCCAGAAGAAGAGCGCGGCGACGCGCGCGTTGCCCGCGATCTCGGTCGCCTTGCGGCTCTCGTAGTTCGTGAAGAACACGGGGCCCTCGCGGTCGAGGTACTTCATCAGCACGGCGCGGCTCGAGGGCTGTCCGTCCGGCGCGACGGTGGAGATCACCATCGCGTTCGGCTCGGGGACCCCCGCCGCGCGCGCCTCCTCGAACCACTCCGCGAGGGTGTCCATCGGCTCGCGCGCGAGCGCCTCGAGCTCGAGCGGTCGATCGCGCGAGGCCTTGCGGAGATCGGCGAGCTCGGAGGGATCGTCCACGCGGCTACGCCTCGCCGTGCGCGAGCCCCTCGAGGTCGGGCGCCACGATCCAGCGCTCGCGGAGCTCGTCGAGCTCACCGCCGCGCGCCACCGCGCAGTCGAGGCAGAGCCACTCCTCGTCGGAGATCCCGTAGGCGGTGGTCTCTTCGGCGATGTCCGCCCCGCAGGCCGCGCAGATCTCGAGCTCGACGTCGTCGCCCTCGTCCATCGGTTCCATGCCGAGCACGTAGGCGCGCGCACCGGGGTGCGCAACCAGGGCTTGCGATCGCGCGCCGGGCGCCGTACTTCCCCGTCATGACGACGGAACCGGGGCTGCGCCGCGTGACGGACCGACCGCTCGACGAGGTGGAGCGCCGCGTGCGCGAGACCCTCGCGACGCAGGGCTTCGGCGTGCTGACCGAGATCGACGTGCAGGCGACGCTGAAGAAGAAGCTCGACGTGGACTTTCGGCGCTATCGGATCCTCGGCGCGTGCAACCCGGGGTTCGCGCACCGGGCGTTGACCGCGACGCTCTCCGTCGGGACGCTGCTCCCCTGCAACGTCGTGCTGTACGAGGACGACGACGGCCGCACCGTGCTCGAGGCGGTCGACCCCCTGACGATGATGCCGCCGGGCAACCCCGCGCTCGTGGAGCTCGCGACCGAGGTGCGCGGCCGGCTGGAGAAGGCCATCGCGGATGCGTGAGGTGAAGAGATGACGAAGGTGATCGCTCCGACCGACTTCTCCGAGGCCTCGCGCGCAGGGCTCGTCGCGGCCCGCGACCACGCGCAGAGGACGGGCGCGTCCGTCGTGCTCGTCCACGTGTGGGATCGCTCCTCGCTCGAGCTCCACGATCCGCTGCTGCGCACGGTGGAGGCCGAGAACGCCTCGCTCGTGCGCTCGATCGAGGAGGGCTTCGAGGCGCAGCTCGCCGCGCTCGTGACCGAGGTCTTCGCGGGTGTGTCGGTCGAGGCGAAGATCCTCCACGACCGCTCGCCCGCGCGCGCGATCACGGAGCTCGCCGCGAAGGACGACGTGATCGTCGTGGCGACGCACGGGCGCACGGGGATCACGCGCTTCCTGATCGGCAGCGTGGCCGAGAAGGTCGTGCGCCTCGCCCGCTGCCCGGTGCTCGTCGTGCCGACCGCGCACGAGGACTAGCCCGCGATCGCGGCGGCGGTCTTCCCCGCCTCGATCGCGATCTCGCGCAGCAGCCCGGTCGACACGTTGGCGAAGCCGACGAAGTGCAGGCCCGGGCGCGGCGTCGTCCCGCGCGGGAAGCCCTCCGCGTCGAGGGCCTCGCCCGCGTCCTCGAGCACGTCCGCGAGCCCCGTCGCGAAGCCCGTCGCGAGGACCACCGCGTCGAGGGCCAGCGCGGTGCCGTCGACGCAGCGCACGCCGTCCTCCGTGAAGCGCTCGATCCCCGGGACGACCCGCAAGTCGCCTTGCTTGATGCGCGCGATGGTGCCCACGTCGATCAGCGGGATCGAGCGCGCCTCGCGGATCTGCGCGAGCGGCCCGTCGGCGCGCCGGCGGATCCCCCAGCGCGACAGATCGCCGAACATCGCGCGCGAGATCAGCTTCATGGTGAGGTCCGTGATCGCCGCCGGCTGGAACGCCGTGGCGATGCCGATGGCCTGCGCGGGCACCCCGAAGAGGTCGCGCGGGATCACGTTGATCGGGCCGCGGATGCAGATCGCGGGCTCTGTCGCGCCCTGCTCGCAGAGGTCGAGCGCGATCTCGGCGCCGGAATTCCCCGCGCCGACGACGAGCACGCGCTGGCCGCGGAAGTCGCGCCCGCTCCGGTACTCGCGGCTGTGGAGCACCCGGCCGCGGAAGTCCTCGCGCCCCGGCCAGTCCGGCGTCTTCGGCACG
>JAYRVK010000095.1:0-2400 GCA_041918555.1 Sandaracinaceae bacterium | reverse complement strand
TCCTCACCGAGCACGGCCACGCGCTCCTCGCGAACTTCCTCGATCGGCTCCCCGCGCGCGGGGCGCGCCGGTGAGCGCGCTCGCCGACGCGCTCGCCCGGGTCGTGCGCGGCGAGGTGCTCGACGCGGCCGCCATGGAGGCCGCGATGGAGGAGATCCTCTCGGGCGAGGCCGGCGCGGCCCGGATCGCGGGTCTCGCGGTCGCGCTCCGCATGCGCGGGGAGACCCCCGCGGAGCTCATCGCGGCGGCCCGCGTGCTGCGCCGCCGCGCCGTCCCGCTCCCCGTCCGCCCCGGCGAGCGCCTCCTCGACACGTGCGGCACGGGTGGCGACGGCGCGGGCACCTTCAACATCAGCACGACCAGCGCGCTCGTGATCGCGGCGTGCGGCGTGAAGGTCGCCAAGCACGGGAACCGCGCGGTCTCGTCGCGCGCGGGGAGCGCCGACGTGCTCGAGGCGCTCGGCGTGCCCCTCGAGCAGGCCCCCGAGGCGGCGTCCGCGTCGCTCGACCGGCTCGGCATCGCGTTCCTCTACGCGCCCTCGTTCCACGGCGCGCTTCGCCACGCCGCGCCGGTCCGGCGCGAGCTCGGCATGCGCACGTTCTTCAACCTCCTGGGCCCGCTCGCGAACCCGGCCGGCGCGAGCCATCAGCTCCTCGGGCTCTACGATCCGGCGCGCGTGCGCTCGATCGCGGAGGTGCTCGCGGGGCTCGGGGTCGAGGGCGCGTGGGTCGTGCACGGCGAGGGCGGTCTCGACGAGGTCTCTCCGTCGGGGCCGACCCGCGTGGCGGTCCTCGCGCACGGCGCGGTCGCGGAGCGCGTGGTCGAGCCGCGCGACTTCGGGCTCGAGCCGGTCCCCCTCGAGGGCCTGGCCGGCGGCGACGCCAGGCGCAACGCCGCGATCCTCCGCGCGGTGCTCGCGGGAGAGCCGGGCCCCCCGCGCGCCGCGGTGATCGTCAACGCCGCGGCCGGGCTCGCCGCGGCGGGTGCGCAAGACGACTTGCGTGCCTCCGCGGAGCGCGCCGCCGCCGCGATCGATCGCGGCGACGCGCGCGTCCTCCTCGAGCGCTGGATCGCGGGCGAGGCCGCATGACCGATCATCTCGCCGCGATCCTCGCGCGCAAGCGCCGCGAGATCGATCGCCGCCGGCGGCACCTCCCGAGCGGGACCCCGGCGCGCCGCGAGGGCCCGCGCCCCGACCTGCGCCGGCCGGCCGGCGCGGTGCCGCGCGTGATCGCCGAGGTGAAGTTCCGGAGCCCGAGCGCCGGCCCGATCCGCCCGTGGGCGGCCGGGGAGGGCGTCGCGGTGGCGCGCGGTTACGCGATGGGCGGCGCGGCCGCGGTCAGCGTCCTCTGCGACGGGCCGGGCTTCGGCGGCTCGGCGCTCGAGCTCCGACGTGTCGCGCGCGCCGTCGCGCCGACGCCGGTCCTCTTCAAGGAGTTCGTGCTCGATCCCCTGCAGCTGGATCTCGCGGTCGTCTGCGGCGCCGCGCTGGTCCTGCTCCTGGTCCGCGCGCTCGACGACGCGACCCTCGGGCACCTCGTGGACGAGAGCCACGCGCGCGGGCTCGAGCCCGTGGTCGAGGCGGCGCGCGGCGCCGAGCTCGAGCGCGCGCTCGCCACCCGGGCGCGGATCGTCGGGGTCAACGCGCGCGACCTCGGGACGTTCGCCGTGGATCCGGCGCGGGCGGCCGGGTTGGTCGAGAAGATCCCCTCCGGGCGCGTGGCGGTGTACATGAGCGGGGTGGAGACCGCCGAGGACATCCGGCGCGCGGCGGCGGGGCGCGCCGACGCCCTGCTCGTCGGGAGCGCCCTGATGGCCGCGCCCGATCCGGGCGCGCGTCTGGCCCGCTGGCTCGAGGAGGCGGCGCGATGAGCCCCAAGAAGCTCCTCGTCACGGGCGCCGCCGGCACCGTCGGGAACTACGTCATTCCGCTCGCCGAGGCGGCGGGCTACCGCGTGCTCGCCACCGACATCACCGCCAAGGGCGTGCAGCAGCCCGTGCGCGGCGAGGTCCGCGCGGGGGACCTGCGCGATCGCGACTTCGTGGAGGGACTGGTCAAGGGGTGCCACGCGGTCATCCACACGGCCGCGCTGCTCGACGTGGGCGCGACGCCGCGCGCGCTCCACGAGGTGAACGCCGACGTCGTCCACACCCTGGTCGAGGCTTCGCGCGCCGCGGGGGTGCAACGTTTCGTGCACATCTCCACGGCGATGCTGTACGCGCAGGGCCAGCCCGGCCCGATCACGGAGGACGCGCGCGTCTCGCCGCGGGGGGAGCACGGGGAGAGCAAGCTCGCCGCCGAGGAGGCGATCCAGGCGCACACGGACGACTCCTTCGCGTGGACGATCCTCCGCCCGGCGCCCCTCTACGGCCGCCGGGGCCGGCACTTCGCGGCGGCGC
>JAYRVK010000094.1:0-2482 GCA_041918555.1 Sandaracinaceae bacterium | reverse complement strand
GGCGACGGGACGCTGACCGTCGATCTCCTCGGCTCGGCGGCGTCGCTCGAGGGCCACGCGACGATCCACGACGCCGCCGCCGAGCGCGTGCTCGCGACCTTCTGATCGTCCCCGCGTCTTCGCGTGTCCGACGAGCGCGCTCCGCGCGCGCTCGGGTCGGCACGCCTCGAGAGAGAGGACTCCATGACCCGAACCGCTCGACTCTTCGCCAGCTCGCTGCTCCTCGTCGCGTGCGACGCCACCGCGCCCCTCCGTGACGCGGGCGCTCACGACGCCTCGGCGTCCGTCGACGCCGCGCTCGACGCGGGCAGCGCGGATGGCGGCGTCGGGTGCATCCCGGTGACGGTGACCGGCTGGCGTCTCGCCGAGCAGGACGACGTCTCGATCCGGTACCGCGCGCGCATCGCGCCCGAGCTCCGGGGCGAGGCGTGGGACCTGAACCTCTGGTTCCTGCGCTATGACGTCCAGTACGTCGGCACCTTCCCGCTCGGCGAGGGCCCCGAGGAGAACTTCGGGACCTGCGCGCGGTGCGTCGTCGCGTACACCGGCGCCGACTGGGCGCACGGGTTCTTCGCCGACGAGGGCGCGCTCGAGTCCCGCGTCGACCCGTTCACCCAGGAGCTCGACGTCGCCCTCCGCGACGTCCGGCTGATCGAGGTGACCTTCGAGGGCGAGACCATCACGTCGGTGCCGGTGCCCGGCGGCCGGTGCCTCCGGCTCGCCGCCGCCGACGTGGCCCAGGTGTTCCCGTCCGCGGGCTGGCGCTGCCCGGCGGAGCAGTTCCGCGACGGTACGACGTGCAATTGCAATTGCGGGGCGTGGGATCCCGACTGCGACGAGCCGTCCCGTCCCCTCGCGGGCTGTATGGCGGACGACGTCTGCACGTTCACGGCGGAGTGCTCCCAGACCTGCGACCACCCCGGGCGCGAGGCGTGCACGCGGGGCGGCGTCTGCGGCTACTCGGCCGAGGGGGATCGCTGCCTCGACCCCGCGACCGAGCGGGTGGACTCCGCGGCGGTCGGCGAGACCTGCGCCCCCGGCAACTTCCTCTGCGGCGTCGACGCGGAGGGCTTCGCGATGGGGGTGTGCGACGGCGACCTCCTGTGGGAGTGCAAGCCGACTTGCGGGCGCGACGCCGACTGCGCGGCGGTGCCCGGCGAGATCTGCCTCACGCTCTTCGGCGCGCCCGGGGCGGAGCGCGGCTACTGTCGTCCGCCGTTCCCCCCCGAGGGGTGACTCGCGGAGCGCTCAGCGGCACTCGGCGCGGAGCGTCCCGACGCGGTCGCTCGTCCGCGTGTTCGCGGTGAACGAGAGGAGCACGGCGCCGTCGTCCAGCACGACGCCCTGCACGTGGTCGAGGTCCTCGATCCAGGCGAGCGTCGAGACCGAGGCGCCGAGCTCGAGCCGCTCGTTCACCGTGGCCATGCGGAGCTCGGCCCCGTCGGTGTAGACGATGACGAGCTCGCCGGAGCGGTCGAGCATCTGCCACCCGGTCTCGGGGAGCGCGCCGACGTCGGGGTGCGACGGGGGCGCCGTCGGGACGCCCTCTGCGTCGAGCGGCATCAGGCTCAGCCGGAAGCGATCGCCCTCGGTCCGCTCGATCCAGCCGAAGAGCCAGCCGTCGCGGCGCGGGACCAGCCGGAACCTGCGTACGTCGCTCGGCGTCTCGTGGATCGGCGCGATCGCTTGCTCGCCCGTGCGCCAATTCAACACCCCGGCGCGGATCGGGCCGCCGTCGCGGTCCGCCATCGCGAGCAGGACGTGGTCGCGATCGAGGGGCTCGTACACCTTGCTCCACGCCACCCCGAGCACGGCCGGCGGGCCCTCGACGACGCGCAACGGGTCGAGGCTCTCCACGTGCACGAAGCGCCGCTCCACGGCCATCGGCCCGATTCCGTCGATGATGGTGATCAGCCCGCCGCCGGGGCTCGCGCGTGGTCGCACGCAGTACTCGGGGGTGAGCACGATCGCATCCCCGCCGAGCACGCGGAGCTCGCACCCGCGCTCCCGGCCGTACGCCGTGGCGACCACCCCGAGCGAGGTCTCGACGAGCTCGAGCGCGGGCCCGATCTGTCGTTCCGCCACGTCGAGCACCGGCGCCTCGTCGAGGGCGCGGCCGTGATCGTCGAGCCGCGCGACCGTGCGCGGGAGGACGCGCGCGCCGTCGTTGGTCGCCGCGTACCCGAGCAGGATCTCGTCCCCCGCGCGGACGAGCGAGCCGGCATAGGCGTTGGGCGGAGGCTCCGTGAGATAGGTGGGGCCCGCCGTGGCGACCCAGCACTCGGGCGGGGCGTCCCCCTCGCCCTCGATCCAGTGCGAGCGATAGCAGCTCGTGGCGAGCGACGTGGTCAGCGCGGCGAAGAGCCCAAGTCGAGCGGGGGTGCGCATGATCAGAGGAGCCCCGAGCCACGGCTCGGGGTCCGTCAGCTTCATCCAGGATCGACCGAGGATCCAGCTCGAGCGCGGGCCGGCGATCTCGCGC
>JAYRVK010000093.1:0-2145 GCA_041918555.1 Sandaracinaceae bacterium | reverse complement strand
TCGACGAGATCGAGCGGGCGGTTCCCGACGTAGCTGTAGCCGTTCCAGCTCTGGGCGCTCGCCATCGCGCCGACGATCGGGTCGGGGGTGAGGAAGCGACGGAGGTGCGGGTCGTAGACGCGGCCGCGCATGTTCACGAGGCCGAGCGCGTCGTCGTGCTCGTGGCCGGTGAAGCCGCGGCCGACACCCGAGGCCGCGGGGGTGGTGGGGTCGGCGAACGAGCCGTCGTCGCGCAGGCGTCGGCCGAACGGACTGAACCACTGCCGCTCGACGAGCTCGCCGTGCTCGTCGGTGACGAGCACCACGGAGCCGAGCCCGTCGCGGTGGTAGTGGAGCTGCTTCGTGGGGCTCGCGAGGTTGTCGGTGATCACCTGCGCGACGACGCCTTCGGGCCCGGCGACGAAGTGGTGGTGCTCGACGACGCCGTCCCCGCGCTCGTGGCGCTCGTAGAGCCCGCCCACGTAGCGGACGCGGCGCGTGAGGCGTCCGTTCTCGACCGTCACCGCCTCGACGCGCTCGCCCTCGGCGTCGTAGCGATACTCGACCTCCGTCCCGAGCCACGTGATGCGGCGCGGCAGATCGAGCGGCGTGTACTCCACCTCGCGGCCGTCGATCCCGTACCTCTGACGACCGAGGCGATCGTAGGCGAGGTCCTGGCCGTCGAAGAGCGTCGGGGCGTGCGGGCCCGCGTTCCGGATCTGCTCGTACGCGAGGGTGTCGATCGGCGCGCCGCTCACCCGATCGCGCACGACCTCGAGGTTGCCCGTGAGGCCGTACTCGTAGCCGAGCTCGCCGGTGCCCGTCGGGGTCTCGTAGCTCCACACGCGCAAGCGGCCGAGCGAGTCGGGCTCGAAGCGCTCGAGCCGGCCGAGCACGTCGTCAACGCGTGAGATGAGCTCGCCGGTGGGACCGAAGGTCGCGTGCTGGTTCGAGAGCGGCTCGCCGTGGCCCGACACGATGGTGAGGTGCGCGAGGCGGCCCGTGCGATCGTCGTAGGTCCGCGTGCTCCGCGCGCCCGAGGCCCCGGCGCGCTCCACCCGAACGCGTCCGTCGGGGTGCCGCTCCTCGGCGGTCCACAGTGTGGAGGAGCCGCCGCCCGTCACGTCGACGATTCGCTCGAGGTAGCCGCCGCGCCACTGGTACTCGACGGTGAAGCGACGACCGTTGGCCGCCGGGTAGATCACCCGCGAGGGCCGCCCCTCGGCGTCGTAGGTGCGATCGATCGCGCCGACATCGTCGAGCTGCCGTGTCAACCTCCCGTGCACGTCGTACTCGAAGCGGACGACGTGCCCGTCGGGGCTCGCCTCGAAGTCGAGCTGCCCGGCGCCGTTCAGCGCTGTGTCCCACTGCCAGAGCGTGGCCTCGCCGTTCGTGGTGCGCGCGAGCGCGCGGCCGAGCTCGTCGTAGACGAACGACGTCTCCTGGCCCTCGGCGTCGCGTGTGAACACGACTTGATCGAATCCGTCGTAGCGGAGCTCGAGCTCGCCGCGCTCGGAGTCGATCACGCGGAGTACGCGCCCGAGGCGATCCGACTCGAGCACCGAGCGCACCGCGCCCTCGGGCGTGCGCACCGTGCGCTGCACCCCGCGCAGGTCGTAGTCGAAGGTCGCGTCCGCGTCCTGCGCGGGGCCGGCCTCGGGGACGAGCAGCTCGTGCCCGCGGATCAGCTGACCTCGCAGATCGTGCTGCACCGAGCGCCGGTTCCCCAGAGGGTCCTCGGCCTCCGTGACCACGGCCCACGGACGCCGCGTGTCGCCGGTGAACTCGACGCGGTAGTCGAAGCGGCCCGCGAGGCTCGAGGCCGTCCCATCGTCGAACCGGGTCTCTCGCAGGCGACTCACGCCATCGTAGCGGCCCTCGAACGCGGGGGCCGCCGCGCCCCCGACCTGCGGCAGCGTGACCCGCGCCGCGTTCCCGAGCGCGTCGTAGCCGACGCTCGATCGGATCCACGTCGTGCCATCGAACGGCTCGTGCTCGGAGACGACCGGCCGGCCGCGCACGTCGGTCGCGATCGCGCGATCGACGATCGCCGCGCCCGAGCGCGTGACCTGCATCCCGACGCCGCTCGCGGTCGGCTCGTAGCCCTGGTCCTCCCACGCGGCCCCCGGCGCGCGCACCCCGCGCGGGCGCCCCACGCCGTCGTAG
>JAYRVK010000092.1:0-2214 GCA_041918555.1 Sandaracinaceae bacterium | reverse complement strand
TCGAGTCCAGGGGCGCGATCGACGCGCTCTGAGCGTCAGTCGGAGACGCTGCCGTCCGCGCGCACCTCGCCCGGGAGCGCGAGGCCCTCGGCCATCGCGACGAGCTCGTCGTGGAGCTCGGCGCGGTCGACGAGGAGGCGCGCGATGGTGAGGCGGCGCCGCTCGCGCGTGAGGCGCACGCGGATCGCGCGCGCGGTCTCGCGGGCGAGGCGCAGGTAGCGGAGCGAGATCGCGCCGCCCGCGAGCGCGAGCAGGAACGTGACGACGCCGGCGGTGACGAAGGTGTCGGGGATCGCGGGATACATCGCGTGCAGGACGCGATGCCCCCAGCCCGCGAGGACCGCGGCGCCGAGCCACGCCGCCGGGAAGATCAACGAGCCGGCCAGCACCTTGATCGACGCCTCGTCCTTCTGCGTCTTGGACGCCCACCGCGTGACGAGCCAGAGCAGCCCCGCGGGCGGGACGTTCACGATCGCGCCGAGGATCATGATCGGGGGGAACAGCAGATACACGAGCGCCGCCTGGAGCAGGAGCAGGAGGCCGAGCCACAGGTTGACGACCCGTGGCGGCCGGTCGAGCTCGTGGTCCTCGATCCCGAGCGCGCGGAGATCTGCGTCGTAGTCCGCGAGGCGTCGCTTCAGGGTCTCGACCTCCGTCGGGTGCGTCTCGCGCCGCGCGTAGTAGCCGCTCCAGAGCCGCGCGAACGCCCGCGTCCGCTCGACCATCGTGGGCTTGTCGAGCTGCGCTCCGGCGCGGCGCGCGCGCTCGGCGCGGAGCAGCTTGCGCGCGCGGTGGCCGAGGTGGTGCTCCTCCCAGCTCTCCGTCGCGTGCACCACCTCGCGCAGCACGCGCTCGATCTCGGCGGTGAACGCGCGGTAGCGCTCGCGTCGCGCGTCGCGATCCTCGTCCTCGGGCGGCGTCACCGCGAGCTCCGCGGGGAGCTCGATCGGCGGGTGGTAGGCGACGAGCACGCTCGAGCGGAAGAGCTGCTTCTCGTCGTAGTGGAGCCCGACCGGGATCACGACGGGGTCCGGGTCGCCCTCCTTCCTGCGCTGGCGCGCGCGGTAGTAGAAGCGCGCGACGCCGGTCTTGAGCTCCATGAGGTGCGGCGCGTCGTGGCTCACGCCCTCGGGGAAGAGCGCGCTGAAGCGCCCGTCGACGATCGCGTCCGAGAGCGCGTCGAGGCTCCGCTGGTTCGCGGCCGCGCGCTCCTCCTCGCTCGCGCCCTTGTCAACGTCTTGTGCGCGGTAGATCGGCACGGTGTCGGTCGCGCGCAGGATCGCGCCGAGCCCCGGCACTCGGAACAGCCCGTGGCGCGCGCCGAACACCACCGTGCGCGGGAAGGTCTCGAAGATCAGCGCGGGGTCGATCATCCCGTTCGGGTGCCAGCTCACGAGGATGCCGCCGCCGCGCTCGGGCACGTGCGGCAGGCCCGTGACCTCCACGCGCCGGAAGAACAGGCGCAGGAGGAGGTGGACCACCTTCACGATGAGCGCGCGCACCGCGGCGAGTATGGACCAGCTGCGACGCCGCGTGCCCTTCCGACGGGGTAGACTGCGGCGCGATGGAGGATCGGCGGCTCCCGCTCGCGCTCGGCGCGGTGGCGCTGTTCGGCGCGGGCTTCGGCCTGGGCTGGCTCGTCCGTGGCGAGCGGCTCGCCCCCGCCGATCTCGCGAGCGCGGCGGCGCACCGCGATGGGGGCGTGAGCGAGGCCGGCGCGCTCGGCGACGGAGCGAGCGGGGAGGGCACCGCTGGCGCGTCGGACGGCGGCGCGCGCGCGGTTCGCGCGACGAGCGAGGGAGCCGCGGGGGGGGGCGGCGAGGGGAGCACCGCGGTGGTCGGCGGCGATCCGGGGAGCACCCCGGCCGGCGCGGCCGGCGAGCGCGCGGGCGCGGCGGGCGGGAGCGGAGGAGAGGGCGCGTCGAGCGCGGACGGGGGCGTGCGCGGCCGGCTCGACGCGAGCGCGATCCGCGACGTCGTGAGCAGCCACCGCGACGAGCTCGGCTTCTGCTTCGCGTGGCAGCTCCACCAACACCCGGACCTCGGCGGGCGCGTCGTGATGGAGTTCGAGATCGGGGCTCCGCGGCGCGAGACTGCTCAGAGGGATACGAGTGGGAAGACCAGGCCGAGGCCGTCCGGGCGGCAAGCGAAAGCGCTCCTTCGAGGACTTCGAGGAGGAGGGCGACGACGAGCGCTCCGATCACGTCAAGCTCG
>JAYRVK010000091.1:0-3291 GCA_041918555.1 Sandaracinaceae bacterium | reverse complement strand
GAGGACGACGCGCCCCCCGCCGCTTCCGTCACCGCGACGACGGAGATCGCCCCGCCCGATCACCCAGGAGCGGCTGCGTCGTCGGAGATCTCCCCGACTCCGAGCGCGACGACGGCCGAGCTGCCGTCGAGATCCTCCATCGAGCGCCGCCCCGTCCAGGTCTCCGCCTCGCGAGAGCTCGTCCTGCGCAACGGGGATCGCTACTCGGCCGCAAACGCATTCGACGGATCCAACGAGACCGCGTGGGCCGTGCGGGACGCAGTCGGTGGTGACTACCTCGAGGGGTGCTTCGACGCGTCGGTCGAGGTGTCGCGCGTGGAGCTCACGACCGGATACGAGAAGATCGCCGCGCGGGCGGGGGATCTCTTCGTCGCGAACGCGCATCTGCGCGCGGGCCGAGTCCTGATCGACGGCGTCGAGCGCGGAGGATTCCGCGCACGCGAATCGCAGCGCGCCGCGACCGTCGAGATGTCGCCGCGTGTGACGGGGCGTTGCGTGCGCCTCGTCGTCGACGAGGTCTGGAGGGGGACACGCTGGCAGGATCTGTCGGTCTCCGAAGTGCGATTCTTCGTGACCGCAGGCTGACGATGAGACGGCAGGTCCCCCGCCTGAGGTATCCTCGAGACAGACTGCATGGGGGGGGACCGGACGCTCGCCGGGCGTTACGAGCTGCTCGACCGAGTCGGCGCGGGCGGGATGGGCGAGGTGTGGCGCGGGAAGCAGATCGCCCTCGGGCGCGTGGTCGCGATCAAGGTCATCCATCCGCACCAAGCCGGCGCGTCGGCCGAGCAGGCGGAGCAGGCCCGCCGCCGCTTCTCTCGCGAGGCGGAGCTCGCTGCGCGGGTCGAGCATCGCAACGTCATCGGCATCATCGACTACGGCACCACCGAGGACGGAACGCAGTTCCTCGTGATGCCGTTCCTCAAGGGCCGCTCGCTCGAGGACGCGCTGCGCGGGCATCCGTCGACGGCGGAGGTGCTGGCGTGGATCGACGCGGTGCTGCGGGGCCTCGCCGCGATCCACGAGGCGGGGATCGTGCACCGCGATCTCAAGCCCGCGAACGTGTTCCTCGCGGAGGACGCGGACGGGGTGGTGCCGAAGCTCCTCGACTTCGGGATCTCGCGCGGCGAAGAGCCGACCGGGCCGGGCCAGGCGCTGACGCGGATGGGCACCGCGCTCGGGACCCCACAGTACATGGCGCCCGAGCAGTTCGAGTCGACGCGAGACGTCGACGCGCGGGCCGACGTCTACAGCGTCGGAGTGATGCTCTATGAGGCGCTCGCGGGACGGCGACCTGTGGAGGGCGACGACCCGTTCGTGATCTACCGCGCGATCCTGGAGGGTCAGGTGGCGCCGCTGCGCGCAGTCCGACCCGAGCTGTCGCCCGCGCTGGAGGAGCTGGTGCGCCGCGCGCTGTCGCGCGATCGCGACCAGCGCTTCGGCTCCGCGCGCACGATGCGCGACGCGCTGGAGCGGGCTGGACAGACGGCGCTCGCGGTGACGGAGCCCGCGCCGATCGCGCTGGCGCGGACGTCGCTGCTCACGCCGGCCCCCGCGGTGGCGCCGGCCCCGACGCCGATCGCGCACGCCGCGCCACCCGCACCGTCGGCGCCGAGCCGGCTCCCGATCGTCGCGGCGGCGGCCGCGCTCGCGGTGCTCCTCTCGCTGGCAGTCGGCGGCGGCGGGCTCTACTTCTTCCTGCACGCGCCCGAGGACGACGCGCCCCCCGCCGCTTCCGTCACCGCGACGACGGAGATCGCCCCGCCCGATCGCGGCGCACCGCCGACGTCTCCGGCCGCGGCGCCGGCCATCGCGCCCGCCGTCGCGCCTCCGGCGGGCCCGATCGGGCACCGGGTGCGCTACTCGGAGTCGATCGAGCGCCTCGCGATCGGCTGGGGCCGGCTCCCGGCGGCCGATCGCGCGCTCGACGTGCGCGTGGTACCTGAAGACGGCGGCTGGTCGATCGTCCTTGGCCCGACCGTCTCGGCCGCCGCCGCGGCGCGGCTCGCCACGACCCTCGAAGGCAACGTGATCGCGCACGCGTGGGAGCCCTCGGGCGGGCTCACGCCGGCGGTCGTCCGATCCACGCTGCGCCTCAACGTCCACGCGAGGCCCGAGCTCGAGTCGGCGATCACCCGCGTGCTCGCGCACGACGCGCTGGTCGTCGCGCTGCAGGGCGAGCACCCGGACGGTGTGTCCGCGCGGGCCGGCACCGAGGGCGCGTCGACCTTCTTCGTGATCTCGAGGACCCACGCGGGCTGGGGCGCCGCGCGCTACCTCGTCCCCGAAGACGCGTGCCTTCCGATCCCCGCCGCGCTCGCCCGCCTCGCCGGCCACGACGCCGACGCGGTGCGCGAGGACTTCGCGGTCGCGCTCACGACCGCGACGGTCGCGGGGAGGTCACAGCGCGCGTGGCTCCTCGTCGGGCGCGACCCGGCGCGCGTGCGATCGCACGTCGGGTTGTTCGCGGCGCGCGAGGAGTGTCGCCCCGGCGAGCCCCTCGCCTACCACGCGCTGGATGGCGTGATCGACGAGGCGTTCCTCGGTGAGCTCGGCGCTCTGGGCGACACGTACCTCGCGGTGAGCTGGTCGACCACGCCGAGCCCTCCGGCGAGCGGTGAGCTCGAGTGGGCGGTGTTCCTCGGCGACCGCCCCGATCCCGTGTGGCGCGACCGGGTCGCGACGGCGCCGTCGCTCGGCCACGACGGGGGCGCGGTGAGCAGCACGCGGGACCGCGTCGTCTCTTCGCATCCGGGCGCCGTGCTGGGCGTGCGACGAGCCGGCCGGTCGCGCGAGCTCCTGCGCTGGACGGGATCTCGGATCGCGCCCTGAGGTAGGATGGGCCGATGCAGCTGATCGCCTGTGACGGGTGCGCGCGCCACGTGCGCGCCGACGAGGGGAGCTGTCCGTTCTGCGGCGCCGCGGTCGACGCGAGCGCGCATCCGCCGCGCCCGGCGCCGCCCGCGGGGCTGGGGCGCGCGGCCGTGTTCCTCTTCGGCGCCGCGATCTCGGGGACCGCCGTCGGGTGCGGCTCGATCGCGCCCGCCTACGGCGTCCCGCCCGAGGACGGCGGCGTCGCGGCCGACGGCGGCGCGGACGCGGGCGGCCCCGCGCCCGCGTACGGCGCGGTGCCGATCGACGCGGGCTTCGACGGCGGCGGCGGCGGTGCGCTCTACGGCGGCGCGCCGATCGACGGCGGCTGACGCCGCTCAGAGGGTGTCGATAAATCGATCGAGGCCAGGCCGGCGCGCAGCGCCGGCAGTCGGCCGAGGGGGTCCCCACGCGAAGCGT
>JAYRVK010000090.1:0-1994 GCA_041918555.1 Sandaracinaceae bacterium | reverse complement strand
GTCCGCCGGTCACCTCCTGGCCGGGCCGCAGGACCTCGAGCGCGCGCGCGTAGAGCACCGGCTGGAGCGAGCGGCCCCCGCCAGTGATCGGGCCCTCGCCGGCGGGGACCCCGCCGGTCTTGTGGTCGGTCGCGCGGAGCGCGCCGCCGCGCTGCTCGACGAGATCGATCGCGCCGCGCAGGGTGAGGCCCTCTTCGAGGACGACGGGCTCGGTCGTGCTCGCGGGATCGACGCGCGCGGGGTCGTCGATCGGGAGGCCGAAGGAGAGCTCGAACGCGACGGGGACCCAGTCGGGGCGCTCCGCGCACCGCGCGAGCCACTCGGCGAGGTCGGCGCGGCAGTCGGAGACCGCGTCGGCGAACGCGCGCTCGATCGCGGGCGCGTGCTCCTCGCGGAAGCGATCGGCGACCGCGGCGAGCACCTCGTCGAGGACCGCCAGCGCGCCCTGGAGCCTCGCCTCGGTCACCGGCAGCGCGCCGCGCTCCTTGAGCGCACGGAGCACGTCGTGCTGCGCGGCGTGCATCAAGCGGCCGCGGGTCAGCGGATCGAGCGTCTCGAGCGCCTCGGGCTCCTCGTGCGGCGCGAGGCGCAGGATCGCGCGCAGGTAGAAGCGGTAGGGGCACGCGGCGAGCTGCTCGAGGGCGGTCGGCGAGAACGCCCGCCGGCTCGGCGCGTGCGCCGCGAGCGCGGCCTTCGCCGCGTCGGACGGATTGACGAGCCCGTCGTGGCTCGTCCACTTCGGGCTCTGCCAGCGCGCGTACCGCGCCCGGAGCGCGCGCGCGAGGTGCGGGTTCGCCTCGACGAGGTAGCGCGCGGCGCCGTCCGGCGGTGAGCTCGCGTGGAGGAGCTCGTCGAGCACCGCGAGGTCGTACTCCGCGCCGTCGATCGCGTCCTCGGGCCGCCGCGGCGCGGGCCACGCCATCCGGGCCCCGCCGGCCGCGTCCGCGAGCCGCGCGAGCTCCGCGATCGACGGGAGGCGCCCCTCCACCGCGCGCAGCACCTCGAGCGCGTAGAACGAGGGCACGCGCGCGCGGCCGCGGTCGCTGTCGAGCCGCGGGTACGAGAGCACGAGGCGGCGCTCCGCGGCGCCCGCGCAGAGCCGCAGGGCGAGCCGCTCCGCCTCCACGCGATCCGACGCCGTCGCGAGCTCCGCGCCGATCGCGGCGCGCCGCGCGTCGAGGCAGATCGGATCCTCGGGGACCCGCCGCGGGAAGCCGCGCTCGACGAGCCCGGGCACGAACACCACGTCGAACGAGAGCCCGCGCGCCTCGGCGGTCGTCCCGACGAAGAGCTTGCCCGCCGGCGCGCTCGCGGGCGCGCTCCGCATCTCGGCGAGGCGCGGCCCCAGCACGAGCTGCACCTCGGCCAGCCCGACCGGCCCGATCGGGGCCATCGGCGCGAGCTCGCGCAGCACCGCGAGCACCCGCTCGGGCCGCCGGATCGCGTGGCGCGCGAGCCCGTCGAGGTGCGCGGCCCACTCCCCCCACGTCGCGCGCGCGGGCAGCGCGGCGAGCGCGTCGATCAGCGGCCGCGCGAACGCGATCAGGTGATCGAGATCCTGGCGCCGTCGCACCACGCCCTCGCGGAGCGGATCGTCCGGCTCGAGCGCGGCGAGCCGCGCGTCGAGCCGCGACGCGAGCTTCGCCCGCACGCGGTCGAGGTCGCCGGGGTTCAGCCCGAGCGCGCCGAGGGGAAGCCGCGCGATCACCTTCGTCTCGACCTTGTTCACGTTCTGCCCGCCCGGTCCGCCGCTCCGCGCGAAGTCGAGCTCGACCGCATGCACGGGGAACCGGAGGCCGGGGCGGATGTCGCGTACGTCGCGCATGTCCGGAGTGTCCCCGACGGCGACCCGCCCCGCGCTCACTTCCCCGCCCGCGGATTCCGATCCTCGATGAGCCGGGATCCCCCGGCAGGAGCGCAGCATGGCCGACTCGACCGCCGAGATCTCCCCCGACGAGGTGGGCGTACGCCTGCCGAGGCCGTGGCAGGACTTC
>JAYRVK010000089.1:0-3114 GCA_041918555.1 Sandaracinaceae bacterium | reverse complement strand
GCCTCGGCGTCGCCCCCGAGGATCGCGCGGCCGGGCGGCACCCAGACGAAGCCGGGCGGCGCGGCGTCGCCGAGATCCGGGTCGAGCTCGAGGGCGAGCCGCTCCCCGCGACGGACGAGCGCGGGCAGCACCACCTCGCGCCCTCCCGCCGAGCGCGCGACGATGCGGTAGCTGCCCGCCGGGAGCTCGAGCGCGAGCGATCCGACGAGCGGGCCCGCGACGGGCGAAGGGACGAGCACGCGCGCCACCTCTTCGTAGCGCTCGACGTGCCACGGGCGCCCGCCGTGCATCGCGACCGAGAGCTCGCCGCCCGCGTCGAGCACCGCGGCGGCGCTCCGCGGCGACGCGTCGCGCGCCCGGCGCGCCTCGTCCTCGGCGGTCGCGGGGTCGCGCGCGGCCTCCGCGCGCGCGACGCGCCCGAGGTGGACCTGCGCGAGCAGCGCGCTCGCCTCGTCGTGGCCGGGCACGAGCCGCAGCGCGCCGTCGAGCGATCGGATGGCCTCGTTCTCTGCGCGATCGACCTCGCGCTCGAGCGCGCGCGCCGCGTCCTCGGCGGCCCAGAGCGGGAGCTTGTGCTCGCGCGGGGCGTGCTCGGGGATCGCGCGCAGCGCATCGATCGCCTCGCGTCGGCGCTCGGCGGCGACCGCGCGGCGCGACGCTCCGTCGGCGAGCGCGCGCCGCGCCTCGACCACGAGCTCGGCCGCGCCCCGCTCGCGCCGCTCGCGCTCCTGCGCGCCCTCGAGCCACGCGTCGAGCGTCGCCACCAGCTCGCGCGCGGAGGCGGGCCGCGCCGCGGGCTCCTTCGCGAGGCAGCGCATCGCGAGCGCCGCGAGATCGGCGGGCACCACGAGGTGCTCTGCGCGCGGCGTCGGGGGCGCCGGCTCGCTCATCACGATCGAGATGATCAGCTCCACGAGGCCCGCGCGCACGATCGGCGGCTCACCGCAGAGGATCTCGTAGAGGATCGCGCCGAGCGTGTAGACGTCCGACGCGGGCCCGATCGAGGTGGTGTCCCCGCGCGCCTGCTCGGGCGACATGTAGAGCGGCGTCCCGATCGGTCGCTTCCCGGTCGCGTGGACCCCGCCCTCGGCGCGATCGGTCGCGAGGCGCGAGCCGCGCAAGGACGCGATCCCGAAGTCGGCGACGAAGACCTCGCCGTTCGGGCCCAGCACCACGTTCGCGGGCTTGAGGTCGCGGTGGACGACGCCCTGATCGTGCGCGGCCTGCACGGCGAGGCAGATCGCCGAGAAGACCTGCACGAGCCGCACGAGCGGCAGCTCGGCGAGCGTCGCGGGGTCGCGCGCGAGGCGGAGCTGGAGCACGTCGCGCAGCGTGCGCGCGGGCAGGACCGGCATCGTGTAGAACGGCCGCCCGTCCGGGAGGATCCCCGCGTCGAACACGGGGATCACGTGCGGGTGCGTGAGCTGCGCGGTGAGCTGCGCCTCCGCGGTGAAGCGGGACGCCGAGTCGAGCGACACGCCGACGTCGCGGTTCAGGACCTTGAGCGCGACGCTGCGCCGGAGCACGCGATCCTGCGCGAGGTAGACGATCCCCTGCTGGCCGCGGCCGAGCTCGCGCTCGATCGCGTAGCGCGCGGCGTGCGGGGTCTCGAAGGATCCGCTCGTCTTCTCCGCTCCTTTGGCGGACGGTATGCTGGCCGCGGTCGGCGCGGTCCCCTCGAGCTCCGGGATCGTGCGGTCCAGCTTGTCGTCCCCGTCGCTCATCCCCGCCGGACGGTAACCGAGGGCAGCCCATGTCGCGCAAGCACCACCGCTACGGCCTCGCCCTCGCCGCGCTCCTCACGAGCGCCTGTCGAGGGGAGATGCCGCCGGATCCGCCGCCCGCGCCGCGGCCCCTCGGCGCGCCGTGCGCGCTCGACGCGGACTGCACCGCAGGGCTCGCGTGCTGGCAGTCCGACCTGATCGGCGACCCGTGGTGCACGCGCGACTGCGCGATCGACGACGACTGCCCGCTCGGCGCGCGCTGCGCCGACGTCGAGCCGAACCTCGAGGGCGAGGGCTGGATTCGCAAGTGCGCGCCGGCCTGCACCCGCGAGCCCGGCACGCGCGGCGGTTGCCCGGCCGGCTTCTCCTGCGAGGGGGACGGAGTCTGCGAGCCGAACGCGTGCGCGAGCGACGCGGAGTGCTTCGACGGCGCCACCTGCGAGGCGAGCTCGGGACGCTGCCGCTCGGGCGGCAACCCCGCGCAGACCGCGGACGGTCCCTGCGTCGAGGACGCGGACTGCCGCGCCCCGAGCGGCGTCTGCCTCTCGGACGAGTGCTACCACCTCGACTGCGATCTCGGCGGCGACTACGCGTGCGCGGCCGGCGAGGTGTGCTTCGCGTACTTCCCGGGCGACCAGACCACGCCCTCGTACCGCTGCAAGCGCGCGTGCGAGGCGGGGCTCGACGCGACGAGCCCGACCGAGCCCGGCGCGTGCGAGCCCGGCGAGATCTGCTGGCCGCCTGAGCGCGCCGTGTATCCCCCCGTGCCCTCAGGCCACTGCGACGGCCCGCTCGCCGGCGAGTTCGTGCCCGGCGACCCGAGCGCGCGGATCGGCGACCCGTGCACGAGCGTCGCCGACTGCCCCAACCCGCTGGGCTACGGCTACTGCTCCGAGCGCAGCGGATGCCAGCTGATCGCGTGCGCGGTCGCGGCCTTCGGGGGCCGCGACCCGTGTGGCGCCGGAGCGATCTGCTACCACGAAGATCCGCCGCCGGCGGGCGTCACGCCGGACGAGGCGGCGATCTTCCGCGCCGGTCTGTGCCTGCGCCTCTGCAGCGACGTCGATCCGTGCCCGTCGGGCCGCACGTGCTCGGAGGTCGGATGCGTATGACGCGGCGCTCGCTCGCCCTCGTCCTCGCGCTCGGCGCGTGCGGCTCGCCGCCCGAGCCCGCCGAGTGCATCCACGTGGACGGCCGCGGCAGCCCGGGCGCCGACGGCAGCGAAGCGCGGCCGCTGCGCACGATCGCCGAGGCGCTCGCGATCGCGCCCGAGGGCGGCGTGATCTGCCTCTCGATCGGCGAGCACGCCTCGCCCGGATCGATCGCCGCGAGCGTCACGATCCGCGGCGCGGATCCCGGCGAAGGACCGCTGCCGAGCGCGCTCCTCCCG
>JAYRVK010000088.1:0-6958 GCA_041918555.1 Sandaracinaceae bacterium | reverse complement strand
GGCGAGCGGCTGGTGGATCATCACGCGGCTGTTCGGCAGGCAGCGGCGCCGGCCGTTCGTCCCCGACGCGAGCAGCCACGCGGCCATCGACGCGGCCTGACCGAGGCAGACCGTCGACACCGGGCACTGGATGTACTGCATGGTGTCGTAGATCGCGAGGCCCGCGGTGATCACGCCGCCGGGGCTGTTGATGTAGAGGGTGATCTCCTTGTCGGGGTCCTCGCCCTCGAGGATGAGCAGCTGCGCGATGATGATGTTCGCGATGTCGTCGTTGACCTCGGTCCCGAGGAACACGATCCGGTCCTTCAGGAGCCGCGTCCAGATGTCCGAGACCCGCTCGCCGCGGTGCGTGGTCTCGATCACGTGCGGGTAGGGGAGGGGCATCAGGCGGGGCGTGTCGCGGTCCGTCATCGGTCTCTCACTCCTCGTGCGCGGGGGCTGCGTCGGTGACTGTAGCCCGCTCCAACAGGAAATCGAGAAGCTTGTCCTCGAGGAGCTTGTTCGCGAGCGACTCGCGCTTCTCCCCCGCGTACTCCACGCGGACTTTCGCGATGTGCTTGCCCGAGGCCTCGGCGATCTGCTGGAGCCGCGCGTCGATCTCCTCGGGCTCCACGGTGAGCTTCTCGCGCCGCGCCAGCTCGCCCATGAGGAGCGCTGCGCGCACCTTCTTCTCCGCGCGACCGCGCATCTCGTCGCTGGCCCCGAAGTCGAAGCCCGGCCCGGCGATCTGGGCGAGGAACGCGAGCTCGCGCCGCATCGCCTGCTCCTGCTGGTCGATGAGCGAGGGCGGGACGGGGACGGGGTTCTTCTCGACGAGCTGCTCGATCACCTGCTCGCGCAGCGAGGACTGCGCGCGGTTCTTCGCGGCCTCGACGAGCTTCTCGCGGGTCTTCTGCCGCAGCTCGTCGAGCGTCTCGTACTCGCCGAGGTCCTTGGCGAGCTCGTCGTCGAGCTCGGGCAGCACCTTCTCGCGCAGATCCTTGATGGTCACCCGGAACAGCGCCCGCTTGTTCCGGAGGTCCACGTTGGGGTTCTCGGCGTCGTACGCGACGCGGATCGCGATCTCCTCGCCGACCTGCTTGCCGGTGAGGCCCTCGTCGAACTCTGGGAGCAGCCGGCCGCTGCCGAGCTCGACCGGGCGGCCCTCGGCCTTCATGTCCTCGCGCGGCTCGCCGTCGATCTCGACCGAGTAGTCCACCGTGAGGAGATCGCCAGCGCGCGCGGGGCGCGGCTCGTCGGGCGTGACGATCTCGGCGTGCTGCTGGCGCAGCCGCTCGATCTCGGCGGCGACCTCGTCGTCGCCGACCCCGCTCGCCGGCCGCTCGATCGCGAGGCCCTCGAGCACGATCGCCTCGACCTTGGGGCGCACCTCGATCTTCGCCGTGAACGAGAGCGGCGCGCCCTTCTCGATCCTCGGGAGCGAGCGCACCTCGGGCGAGGCGACGACCGCGAGCTCGTGCTGCTGCACGGCCTCGAGCAGGCCCTCCTCGACGAGCGTGGCGATCACCTCGTTCGAGACCTGCGGGCCGTAGAGCTTCTGCAGCACGCTCCGCGGCGCCTTGCCGGGGCGGAAGCCGCGCACCCGCGCGCTCTTCTGGAGCTTGCCGTAGCTGTCGTCGAGGCCCTTCTTCACGCGGTCCCACGGGACCTCGACCTCGACCTCGACCGTGACCGGGTCGATCTCGTTGACCTGGGAGTGCATGCGCGCGGGCCTCCTGAGCGGGAGCGAACGCGTGTCCTAGCGTCGCGCTGCGCTCCGGTCAATCGCTCGGCGGAGCCGCGGGCAGCGCGGCGGCGAACGCGTCGAAGGCCGCGCGGACCGGCTCCTTCAGCGCGGCCTCGAGGTCGAGGATCACGAGGACCGCGCGGCCCCGCCGCTCGACGTGCGCGGGGGCCCGTGCCGAGGGCGCGAGGGACTGCGTGACCGCGCGCGCGGCGGCCTCGGCTTCGCGGGCCTCGCCCTCGTCGTCCCAGCTCGTGAACCACACGACCGACGTCTCCCCGCCCGCCGCGCGGTACACCCGGAGGCGATCGCCGCCCCAGCCCTCGGCCGCGCTCTCGTCGCGCTCGGTCGCGGGGTCGCCGAGCCCGAACCAGATCCCGAGCTCGAGCTCGCCGAGGGTGTCCTCCTCGTGCGGGACGAGGCCGGCCGCGGCCAGCTCGGGGAGCTCGGGGATCACGACGTCGTCGGGCCGCTCGCCCATCGCGTAGCGCTCGGGGTGGAGCACCTGCTCGGTCGACGCGGGCGCGCGCTCGTGCGCCCCGTCGACGCCGTTCCAGCCGCGCGCGCCGTGCAGGGTCGCGCAGAACACGAGGCCGTCGAGGTAGCGGGCGACGAGCGGGATCCGGATGATCGGCGGCGCGTTCTCCATCTCCTGGCCGCGGATCGCGTCGGGGCTGTCGCGGATCATCATGCGCAAGAGCGCGGCGTTGCGGGTGAGCGCGCGGAGCGGCTGGCCCTGCTGGCCGATCATGTGCCCGACCATCGCGAGCGTCGCGTCGCCCTCGACCAGCATCGCGAACGCGTTGTCGCCGTCGATCGTGCGCTCCTCGTCGTAGTGGCGGCCGAGCTCGAGGCGCTGGTCCTGGAGCGCGTGGACGAGCTCGTGGACGATCACCATCTCGGCCTCGCCGAGCGCCCGCGAGCCGCGCGGCGACTCGCCGAGCTCGCGCGCGACGTCCTCGCGCACGACCATCAGGGCGCGCTCCGGATCGTAGTAGCCGACGATCTGCTCGCCCAGCACGCGGACGATGAGCTCGTCCACCGCGAGGTCCGGCGCCAAGAGCCCGATCGCGACGTAGAACACGCGCGCGCGCTCGAGCTCCTCCGCGTCGATCTGATCGCGCACGAACTGCGTGATCACCTCGCGGTCCTGCACGCGGAACGGGACGTCGGTCGCGAAGCGGAGCGAGCGGATCGACTCGGCGACGCGCATCAGGCGCCGCATCGCGGTCGCCTCCGCGCGGGTCGGCGTACGGCCCGGCACCCCCGCGAGATCGGGCCCCGGCGCGAGGCCCGCGTCCACCTCGCGCGGCGGCGGCGGGCTCGGGCGGGGAGCTGGGCCGCACCCCGCGCCCAGGAGCAGCGCGAGCGCGAGCGCGCCCCTCATGGCCGACCGTTCGCGACGCGTCGCCGGCGGGCGCCCCCGCGATCGCGCGCGGCGCGGCCGGGGCGCTCGTCACGGTTCACCATCGCGTAGCAGAGCGGCTTCTTGAAGAGGTGCTGCGCGAAGAAGCGCTTGAGCGCGCCCTTGGCCACCGCCTCGACGTCCTCGAGGTCGGGCCGCTCGGCGACGTAGCGCGCGCGCACGAGGGCCCGATGGACGGCGTCGCTCGCGTCGTCGAGGATCTCCTGGCTCTGGTCCTCGTGCAGGACGCCGCGCGTGATGAGATCCAGCGGCGCCACCGGCCGGCCGCGGTCGTCGACGATCGCCGAGACCACCGCGAACCCGAGCGTGGCGAGGAGCGCCCGATCGCGGACCACGCGCTCGTCGAGGGGCTGGCCGCGCTCGCGGTGCACGCGCCCCGTCGCGACGCGGCCGCGGATCGCGAGCGGGCTCTGTGCGCTCACCTCGACCACCGCGCCGTTCGCGGCGACGAGCACGTCCTCGACCCCGCACTCGCGCGCGAGCTCGGCGTGGCGCTGCATGTGGACGTGGGTCCCGTGGACCGGCACGAACGCGCGCGGCCGCAGGGCCTCGATGAGCCGGCGCTGCTCGCCGCGGTGCGCGTGGCCGCTCACGTGGATCGCGGGATCGAGCTGGCGCCAGAGCACCTCGATGCCGCGCCGCGCGAGCTCGTCGAAGATCGGGTAGACGCGCGTCTCGCACCCGGGGATCACCCGCGCCGAGTGCACCACGCGATCGCCCGGCTCGAGATCGAGGTCCGGGTGCGTGCCCCGCGCGAGCCGCGCGAGGGCCGCGGGGGCCTCCCCCTGCGTGCCGGTCGCGAGCACCAGCAGGCGATGGCGCGCGGTGCTCCGAGCCATGTCCGCGGGGATCTCGACCGCGTCGAGCCCCCGCAAGTAACCTTCCTCGGTCGCGATCCGCGCGTGCATGCGGAGCGAGCGCCCGAGCAGACACAGCTTGCGCCCCGTGCGCGCCGCGATCTCGGCCAGGGCGCGCACGCGGTGCACGTTCGAGGCGAAGAGCGAGACCACGACGCGGCCCTCGGTCTCGCGGGCGATCGCCTCGAGCCGCGCCGCGACGTCGCGCTCGGGCCCCGCCGAGCCCTCCACGAGCGCGTTGGTGGAGTCGCTGAGGAGGACTCGCACGCCCTCCTCGTCGCGGAGCCGCGCGAGGCGGTCCCAGTCGAAGCCCTCCCCGTCGGGGGGCTCGTCCTCGATCTTGAAGTCGCCGCTGTGCACCAGGACGCCCTGCGCGGTGCGCACGATGAGCCCGGTGCAGTCGGGCATGGAGTGGGTCACGCGGTAGGGCTCGACCTCGAAGGGCCCGAGCGCGATGCGATCGCCCGGCCTCATCGCGTGGAGATCGATCGCCGGCGAGGCCCCGAGCGGGTGCTGCGCGAGGCGCTCGCGCAAGACGCCGAGCGCGTAGGGCGGCGCGAACACCGGGGCGTGGGGGCACGCCTCGAGGAGGTAGGGGACGGCGCCGACGTGGTCCTCGTGTCCGTGGGTGACCACGATCCCCTCGAGCCGCGACGGATCGTCCGCGAGGTACGACAGATCGGCGTGGATCACGTCGATGCCGAGGCCGCGATCGTCGAAGGTCAGGCCGCAGTCGATGACGATCCGGCGGCCGTCGAGCTCGAGGGCGAGGCAGTTCATCCCGATCTCGCCCAGACCGCCGAGGGGAATCACTTTCAGCGAGGCCGGTTGGATGGGGCGCTCCTCTGCTTCGAGGTCGGCGGCATGTAGCACGCAGCCGATGCGATTGCCCACCCCCGGGGGTCGTGATAGCACCGCCCCCGCGCGGCGACGACGCCGCGTCGACACTCGGGAATTCGATGCGACGACTCGTAGCTTGGCTGGCGCTCCTCGCCGGGATGCTCCTCGCGCCGGCCGCCTCGGCCCAGTCCTCCGATGATCCGCCCGAGGGCGGGCGCGAAGATCCTTCCGAAGGCGGCGAGGACGAGGAGTGGGACGACGAGGAGGAGGGCGACCCCGGCCTCCGGCCTCCGGACATGGGCTCGATGCAGCTCGACATCGAGGGCGGCGACGACGAGGGCGACGACGAGGGCGACGACGAGGGCGACGACGAGGGCGACGACGAGGGCGACGACGAGGGCGACGACGAGGGCGACGACGAGGGTGACGACGAGGGCGACGACGAGGGCGACGACGAGCTCCCGTCGCCCGGCGACGCGCAGGCGCGCCTCGATCAGGGCGGCGAGGGCACGGACCCCACGGTCTCGCGGTGGACGACCCCGCAGACCGTCTTCACGCTCCACGGCTACCTGCGCTTCCGCGGGGAGTTCCAGGACAACTTCTTTTTCGATCGCGTCGAGGGAGAGATCCCAGGGATGAGCCCCGGGGTCGTCGAGCTCCCGTTCGCGCTCTTCCGTCCGGCCGAGGACGGGAGCGACGTCCTGGGCGGCTGCTCCGGCGACGGAGCCGCGTGCGGCCATCAGCACGCCAACGCGTTCGCGAACATGCGGCTGCGTCTCGAGCCGACGATCCACCTGTCGGACGACGTCCGCGTCCACATGCAGCTCGACGTGTTCGACAACATGGTCCTCGGCTCGACGCCGAACAGCCTCGCGGTCGGGCCGTACACGGATCCGACGACCGGCTTCGTCGATCCCTACTACCGCTACGACCGGACCACGATGGCGCCGCTCGACACCGCCAGCTGGACGCTCGCGCCGCCGCAGGCGGGCCTCAACTCGATCACCGACAGCATCGTGGCGCGCCGCGCGTGGGCGGAGGTCCGCAACCGAACGCTCGGCGAGCTCCGCTTCGGCCGGATGGGCAGCCACTGGGGCCTCGGGATGCTCGCGAACGGCGGCTCCGGGATCGACGCCGATTACCAGACCGACGTCGATCGGATCATGCTGCTCACGCGCCTCGCGGGGATCACGATCTTCGGCGCGTGGGACTTCGCGTCCGAGGGGCTCCTCTACCAGGAGCGCGCGGACCTCGGCGGGCTCGCCTTCGATCGCAGCCGCATCGACGACACGGATCAGTTCGTGGTCGGCGCGGCGTACCGCGCGACCGAGGAGGAGCAGCGCGCGGCGCTCCAGCGCGGCGACGCGGTCTTCAACGTCGGCGGCTACTTCGTGTACCGCAACCAGAACCTCACGAGCAGCGGCTCGCCGAGCCCGCTCGGGCTCTGCGTCGTGTGCACGGACGAGGAAGCCGAGAACCGGCGCTTCGGCGATCCGCTGTTCGTGCGCCGCGGCGCGGACGTGTTCGTGCCGGACCTGTGGATCCAGTTCCTCTACGAGAAGCTCCGCCTCGAGGTCGAGGCGGTGATGGTGCTCGGGACGATCCAGAACCTCTCGAACACCGCGTTCGAGCCGGGCGAGGACGGACAGAACGCGGCCGAGCTCCTGCAGTTCGGCATCGCCTTCGAGGGCGAGTACCACCTCCTCAACGACCAGCTCGGCATCTACTTCAACGCGGGCTACGCGAGCGGGGATGCGGATCAGGAGGGCCTGACCTCGTTCGGCGGCCTCCCCCCGCAGCTCCCGGCGGGACCGGATCGCCGGATCGATCGCACGTACAGCACGTTCGCGTTCCACCCGAACTACCGGGTCGACCTGATCCTCTGGCGCAACGTGCTGCGCCAGGTGAGCGGCGCGTATTACCTGCGGCCGGGCCTGAGCTACGACTTCATCCGCAACAGCTTCGGTCAGCTCCTCGGCGCGCGCGCCGACGTGATCTGGAGCCGCGCGTCGGTGCCGATCCAGACGTGGGGCAACGCGGACGATCTCGGCGTCGAGATCGACGTGTCGCTCTACTATCGGAGCGAGGACGGGCCGGATCTCCTCGACGGCT
>JAYRVK010000087.1:0-5017 GCA_041918555.1 Sandaracinaceae bacterium | reverse complement strand
GAGCGACCCGGCGCCCGCGGCGCTCGAGCTGCGGTTCGAGGCCTTCTAGGGGGGGGGGCGCGAAGGGAGGCGAAGGCGCGAGGCAAGGCGCTCTCGCAAGGCGCCGAGGCGCAAATGAGCTTGCTGGATCGAGGCGAGCCGGCGCGGCGCATCCGGCCCCGACCGCCCCACGCTCGGCGTCCTCGCGCCCTTGCGAACACCCGACCTCGGCGCTCAGGCTCCCGGCTCGTACGGGACGGCGCGGAGCAGGCGCCCGTCGCTCGCCGCGGAGAACCCGCGCCTCACGAGCCACGCGGTGACCTCGGCGCCCTGCGGGTGGGTCGGCCGCACGAGGTTGTACAGGTAGTTGAGCCCCCGGCCGCGGGCCTCGAGCTCGAGGTGCTTGAGGACGAAGGTCCCGATCCCGCGGCCGCGCGCCTCGGCGTCCGTCGCCAGGAGGATCTCCGCGTCGCCCCAGTTCACGTCCATCCACCCGAACGCGACGGTGCGGCCCTGATCCTCGACTCGCCACCACTCCGCGGGCACGAGGTGACCCTCCTCGAGCCGGCCGTAGCGGGTGTCGAAGACGCCGGCCGGGGCGCGGCCGACGATGCGGGCCTTGTCGGCGTTCCAGACGGCGTTGCGCTCGCGAATCCAGCTGAGGGCCACGACCTTCAGTAACGCCCAGGCGGCGCGCGAGTCAACCGTGCTAGGCATGTCGGACGTGGCCCTCTTCGAGATCCGCGGACTGAAGAAGCGCTTCGGCGATCACTCGGTGCTCGACGGAGTCGACCTCGACGTCCACGCCGGCGAGCGCATCACGCTGATCGGCGCCTCGGGCTGCGGCAAGAGCGTCCTCCTCAAGCTGATGATCGGGCTCCTGCGCGCCGACGCCGGCACCATCGCGTTCGACGGAAGCGACGTCACGCGCCTCCCCGAGCGCGCGTGGGTCGAGGTCCGCAAGCGCATCGGGATGCTCTTCCAGTGGGACGCGCTCTTCGACTCGCTGAGCGTCGGTGACAACGTGGCGTACGCGCTGCGGGAGCAGAAGATCCTGCCCGAACCGGCCATCGCGGAGCGCGTCGCGGAGTCGCTCGCGCAGGTGAGCCTCCCGGGCATCGAGGGGATGTGGCCCGCGGATCTCTCGGGCGGGATGCGCAAGCGCGTCGGCCTCGCGCGCGCCATCGCGACGCGCCCCGAGGTCGTGCTCTACGACGAGCCGACCGAGGGGCTCGACCCGATCAACGTCACCCGCGTCAACCGCCTGCTCGAGGCGCTGCGGCACGGGCACGGGGTGACCACCGTCGTGGCGACGCAGAACATGCGGAGCGCGTTCGCGGCGAGCGAGCGCCTGGCGTTCCTGCACGGAGGCGTCGTCGCGAAGGTCGGCACGCCCGACGAGCTGCGCGCGTGGCGCGATCCGCGGATCGATCCGTTCGTGCGCAGCTCCGAGCTCCGGGCCAAGACCCGCCCGAGCCACCCGGGGTAGGCTCGCCCCGGCGATGACCGAGCCGATCTTCACTCCGGCGGTGCTCCCGTTCGGGCCTCCGCTCCTCCCGATGCTCGCGAAGGCCGCGGACTTCCCGGCGGGGCAGGGCTGGCTCTTCGAGCCCAAGTGGGACGGCTTCCGGACGCTCGTGTGGCGCGAGGACGAGCGCGTCTACCTCCAGAGCCGCGACGAGAAGCCGATGCTCCGCTACTTCCCGGAGCTCGTCGCGCCGCTCTGCGCGTCGCTCCCCGCGCGCTGCGTGCTCGACGGCGAGCTGGTGGTCGCGCGCGGCGAGGAGCTCGACTTCGGCGCGCTCCAGCAGCGGATCCACCCGGCGAAGTCGCGGATCGATCGGCTCGCCGCGGAGACGCCCGCGTCCTTCGTCGCGTTCGATCTCCTCGCGCTCGGGAAAGACGACTTGCGTAGTGCACCCATGATCGAGCGCCGCCGGATGCTCGAGGAGGTGCTCGCGGGGGCGGCGCCGCCGATCCACGTGACGCCGATGACGCGCGACCTCGCAGTCGCGCGCGAGTGGTTCGAGCGCTTCGAGGGCGCGGGGCTCGACGGCGTCGTCGCGAAGCCCGAGGGGCTCACGTACCAGCCGAACAAGCGCGCGATGCTCAAGATCAAGCACGCGCGGACCTGCGACGTGGTGGTCGCGGGTTTTCGCTGGCACAAGAAGGGCCCGGGCGAGCTGCTCGGCTCGCTCCTGCTCGGGCTGTGGGGGCCGGACGGCGCGCTCCACCACGTCGGCGTCACGTCGTCGTTCAAGATGCCCGAGCGCCGCGCCCTCGTGGAGGAGCTCGCGCCGCTCCGCGAAGGGGCGCTCGAGGGCCACCCATGGGCAGGGTGGGCCGAGGCGATGGACGAGGACGTGCGCCGCCCCGGAGCGAAGAGCCGCTGGAGCGCGGACAAGGACCTCTCCTGGGTCCCGCTCCGCCCGGTCCGCGTGTGCGAGGTGAGGTTCGATCACCTCGAGGCTGGCCGGTTCCGCCACACCGCGACGTTCCTGCGCTGGCGCCACGACAAGCCCCCTCTGGGCTGCACCTTCGGGCAGATCGAGGTCACGCCGCCGTACGAGCTCCGCGAGATCTTCGAGCGCACGGGCGAGGAGCGCGCCGGATAGCGCCTCGTTCGCGGGCCTTTGCTACCCTTCGCCCGAGCGTCGGGGAATGAAGGCACCGCTCGAATGGGAACGGCTTCAGCTCGTCGCGGCCTGGAGCCGCGTCGTGCTCGCGCTCGTCGCCGTGGTGCTGTTGCCGCTGCTCTACCCCGGCTTCGAGCGGAACCGCTGGATCTTCGGCGGGTACGTCGCGTTCGCCCTCCTCGGACAGCTCCTGATCTACAAGGGCGTCGGCGGCGCCACGCGCTCCTTCGTCACGGGCCTCGTCGACATGGCGATGGTGACCTTCCTCGTGCAGCGCGTCGGCAGCATGGGGACGATGCTCGTCGCCATCTACTACTTCGCGGTCATCGTGAACACGCTCGTCGTCGGCAAGCGCGTCGGCATCGGGCTCTCGCTCGCGGGGAGCCTGTTCTACGCGCTCGTCATCCTCGGCGAGCAGGCCGGGGTGCTCGCGTACGGCCCGAACGCGCCGGCCTGGGCCTCCGTGGTGCCGGGGCGGACGGACGCGCTCGTCGGGGCCTCGCTCCTCGCGGGCACGCTCCTCGGATCGGCCGCGATGGTGGGCGTGCTCGTCACGCGGATCCGCGATCGGGAGGCGGAGCTCGAGGGGCTCGCCGCGCGCCTCGAGGCGCTCTCGCAGCGCGATCCGCTGACCCAGCTGTTCAATCGCCGGTACCTCATGCAGCGCCTCGACGCGGAGCTCGCCCGAGTGCGCCGCGGGAGCGCGCTCTCGGTGCTGATGATCGACCTCGACAAGTTCAAGCGCGTGAACGACGCGGAGGGGCACCAGCGCGGGGACGAGATCCTCGTCGCGATCGCCCAGGCCCTCGCCGACGCGACCCGCGAGGTCGACGTGCCCGGCCGCTACGGCGGCGACGAGTTCGTGGTGCTCCTGCCGGACACGGCGCCCGAGGCGGCGCGGGAGGTCGCGCAGCGCCTCGTCGCGAACGTGCGCGGCGTGGGCCTGCGCTTCGACCCCGACCTGCCCGTGACCGCGAGCGTGGGGCTCGCGCACGCGCACGGCGAGGACGAGGCGCGCGTGCTCGTCCAGCGGGCGGACGAGCACGCGTACCGAGCCAAGCAGGCGGGCGGCGATCGGGTGTCCGCGGAGCCGCCGGGGCCGGGGTGGGACGGCCGCGACACCTCGCGGGTCCGGCCCGTCGAGGCCGCGCAGCGGTAGACCCGGGCGCCCGCGCAGACCAGAATGCGCGCCTCCCGAACGTCAGGAGCCCCGAGTGACCATCGAGCGACACGGCGGTGACGCCGTCGGAGAAGTTCTCGCCCGCCACGGGATCGATCACGTCTTCACGCTGTGCGGCGGGCACATCTCGCCGATCCTCGTCGGCGCCAAGGCCCGCGGGATCCGCATCGTGGACGTGCGCGACGAGGCCAACGCGGTCTTCGCGGCCGACGCGGTCGCGCGGATGACCGGGGTCCCCGGCGTGGCCGCGGTGACCGCGGGGCCCGGCGTGACGAACGCGCTGACCCCGCTGAAGAACGCGCAGATGGCGCAGACCCCGCTGCTCCTCTTCGGCGGCGCGACCGCCACGCTCCTCAAGGGCCGCGGCGCGCTCCAGGACATCGATCAGCTCTCGCTGGTGCGCTCGGCGTGCAAGTGGTCGGTGGCGGTGAGCACCGTCCCCGCGCTCGCGCCCACGGTGCACAAGGCGCTCGAGATCGCGCAGGAGGGCGTCCCCGGCCCGGTGTTCGTCGAGGTCCCCGTCGACGTCCTCTACCCCGAGTCCCTCGTCAAGAAGTGGTACATCGAGGAGAGCGGCGTCGAGAAGATGGAGGGGCTCGGCGCGAAGGCCCTCGAGGTGTACCTGAAGGGCCACCTGTACAAGCAATTCCACTTGCCCCACGTGGACGTCTCCGTGCCGAGCGTGCGCCTGCGCCCGCGCGGGCGGGGCCTGGACGCCCAGATCGACCAGGTGGCCGCGATGCTCCGCGCGGCGGAGCGACCCGCGCTGGTCATCGGCAACCAGACCATGGTGAGCTGCCACGACCCCGCCTCGCTGGCCGACGCGGTCGAGCGACTCGGCGTCCCGACGTGGCTCGGCGGCGCCGCGCGCGGCCTCCTGGGTCGCGAGAGCCCGACGCAGTTCGTCCACGCGCGCGGGGCGTCGCTCAAGCAAGCGGACCTCGTGATCGTGTGCGGCTTCCCGTTCGACTTCCGCCTCAAGTACGGGCGCGGCTTCGGCAAGGCGAAGCTCGTCTCCGCGAACCTCAGCGCCGAGGAGCTGCGCAAGAACCGCCGCCCGGACGTCGCGGTGGAGATGCACCCGGCGGACTTCCTCCGCGGGGGCGCCCCGGGGGGCGGCGCGCCCCCCGCGCGCGGGGGCGGGGGGCGGGGGGGGCACCCCGGGGGCGGGGGGGGGGGCGGCGGCCCGCTCCCGCAGCCAGCGGGGGCGGGCCCCGCGGCG
>JAYRVK010000086.1:0-12925 GCA_041918555.1 Sandaracinaceae bacterium | reverse complement strand
GCGCGGTGAGGATCGCGCCCGAGAGATCCGCCTCCGCGAGGGTCTTCGGCTTTCCGACGAGCCCGCGCAGATCGGCGCCCGCGAGCCGCGCGCGCGAGAGGTCCGCGTCGCGCACGTCGACGTTCACGATCCGCGCGCCCTCGAGGTCGGCGTCGGGCAGGCGCGCCCCGGCGAGCGAGACGTTCTTCAGCTCCGCGTTCACGAGGCGCGCGCCCGCGAGGGACGCGCCGTCGAGGACGCAGTCGTGGAGCGCGCCGTCCTCGAGATCGGCCATGTCGAGGATCGCGCGGTCGAGCGAGCAGCGATCGAAGAACGCGAGCGACAGCGTCGCCGCCGAGAAGTCCGCGCCTTCCAGCCGCACGCGCGTGAAGCGGGTGCCGCCGATCGAGGCCACGCGGAACAGCGCCTCGCGCGCGTCGGTGTGGTGCTCCTCGTCGGGGATGAATCGCAAGACCCCAGCGTCGAAGGAGAGCGAGCTGAAGTCGGCTCGGCGGAGGTCGCAGCCGCGGAACGCCACGTTGACGAGCTGGGCGGCGGCGAAGGTCCCACCAACCGCGGCGCACCGCTGGAAGCGCACGTCCTGCAGGCGCCGGCTGCCGAACGCCACCGCCCCGATGTCCGCGCCTCGCACGATCACGCCGATGAGATCGCCGTCGGCGATGTCGGCCGCGACCTCGGCGGCCGTGGTGTAGACGGCGCGGGTCATCGGCGCTCCAACTTGGTGCTCTCGAGGTTCGCGAGCTCGAAGAGCGCGTCCTCGGTCCGCGCGCGGTAGAGCTCGGCGCGGTAGAGGTTCGCGGCGCGCAGGTCCGCGTGGTGGAGGTTCGCCTCCATGAAGCTCGCCTCGAGGAGGTTCGCCCGGCCGAGCTGCGCGCCGACCAGCACCGCGCGGTCGAACACCACCCCGGGCCCCTGCACCGCGAGGAAGATCGCCTGGACGCACGAGGCGCCCGCGAAGTCGGCCTTGGCGAGGTCGGCGAACGAGAAGTTCGCGCGGTCGAGGCGCGAGCCACTGAAGCGCGCCTCGTCGGAGCGCGTCCACTTGAAGCCGGCGTCCGAGAAGTCGCTCCCCTGGGCGCGCAGGAGCCACAGGTTCGCGCCCTCGAAGAGCGCGGCGTGTGCGACGACGCCGTCGTCGAGCCACGCGTCGACGAGCGAGGCGTCGACGAAGCGCGCGCGCGTGAGCTCGCAGCCGCTGAGCTCGGCGGCGTCGAGGTTCGCGCCGTCGAAGAGCGCGTCGGGCAGGTGCGCGCGCGGGATCGAGAGCCGCGCGGCGTGCGCGTGGCGCAGGTCCGCGCGCGGCAGGAACGCGCGCTCCCCGTGGGCGTCCTCGAGGAGCGCGCCGCGGAACGAGACATCGTCCCCGCGCACGCGATCGAGCTGCGCGCCGGCGAGCGAGGCCTGATCGAAGACGGCACCATCGAGCACGCTGTCGTCCAGGACCGCGGAGGCGAGGTTGGCTCGGGCGAAGCGACAGCCGCGCAGGTCGCAACGGACGAACACGCACCCGGTCAGGTCGCGCTCGGAGAAGTCGAGGCCGGACAGGTCGACCTCGACGAAGATGGACCCCGCGAACGACCGACCCTCGCGCAGCCCGAGCTCGATCGACTCCCGCGCGCCGAGCGACACCGCGGCCGGGGGCGGAGCCACCGGCGGCGGCGGGGGAGGCTCCGGGGGGGGCTCGCGCGCCGCCTCGAGCGCGGCCACCAAGGCCGGTTCGTTCAACCGTCGCGCGGCGGCGATGGCCTCCTCGAGCGCCTGCGCCTGCTCCGCGGCGACCTGCGCGGGATCCGGAAGGGGTGGCGGGTTCGCAGGGATGAGTCGGTCGACGACGTCGGGGGGGAAGCCGTCCGCGAGCATCTCGGCGCGCTTGGCCTCGATCAGGCTCGGCATCTCTTCGGGGCCCGGCACCTCGAGGGGTGCGGGAGGCTCCGGGGCCGCCGAGGCCGCCGCGTCCCAGGCGGCGAGCTGCTCCGGAGTCGGCGCGGTCGTCTGCCTCGTCGTCTCCTCCGGCGGGAGCGGCTCGGGCTCGAACGCCGCGTCCTCCGCGCTCTCCTCCGCGAGCTTGCGATCGAACCACGCGCGGTACTCGCCGACGGTGCCGACGCGCTCGAGCGGCTCGTGCACGAGGAACACGTGGCTCACGTCCTCGAGGGTCTCGCGGACGCCCTCGAGGTGGCCGCGCCACACCGCGAGCGCCTTGGCCTCGGTCGCGTCGATCACGATCGTGTCGAGGACCATCGGGACCTGGGTGAGCGCCTGCTCCGGCGCGCCGCCCGTCGGGTGCAGGAACACGCGCGGCGCGATCCCGGGGAGCGCGCAGCGGATCCTCGGGTGATCGGGGTGCAGGCCGTCCGCCTCGATCCGCTCGTCGCCGCGGAAGAAGCCCTGGACGCGCTGGTCGGGCGGCGCCGCCTGGAAGTGGCTCCACTGGAAGTCCGCCGGGTAGTACGGCCAGCGCGTCGCCATGTACTCGGGCCCGTAGCTGCCCGTCAGCGCCATGCGCGAGGCGTGCGTGCGCGGGATCGGGAAGAGCGTGGCGACGCGCGGGCGATCGCTCGCGCTCCCGATCGGGTTGCTCACGTCCTCGAGGTTCGGCAGTCGGACGCGGCCCTCGGCGTCGTCGGGATCCGGCGCGAGGCCGCGGCCCCACGGGTTGTCCTTGTGGCCCGGCCCGCCGAACGCGCGATCGAGGCTCAGCGGCACCGCGGTCAAGGGCAGGGGGGGGGTGTGCCCCCCGAGGAGGCCCTTGCTCCACCAACGATCGCCGATCACCGCGAGGCGCTTCTTCTGGCCCGCGACGGAGACGTCGATCACGGCGTGGGTGATCGCGCGCGTGGGGAGCGGCCGCCACATCCCCGTCAGCCACCACTCGCCCTGCGGCTTCGCGATCGCGAGGTCGGAGTCCCAGCGCACCGCCCGCTCGACGTCGTCGTCCCAGAACGCGTCGCCGGTCACGAGCTGCTGCACCTCGGAGAGCGCGCACGGGCCCATGTCCGCGAGATCGAAAGTCGCCTTGACGGCGATCACGAGGGTCTGCGCGGGCGGGCGCACGGGGAACGTGACCCACGCGATCGAGAGCGGGCTGTCCTTCACCACCTCCACGGGGGACGGCGACTATACGCCCGGCCGTAGCTTCGAAGAGGGACGTAGTGCATCCTCTGGCGAGGGAGGCTCCTCGATGACCAATCGGACGGATCGCAGGCAGGACGAGCGGCTCGACGATCTCGAGGATCACGACGAGGAGGTCGATCGACGCATCGACGACATCGAGGATGACCGCGAGGAAGACTCGGAGAGCCAGAGCGAGACCGACGCGGACCAAGACGCCCGCCTCGACGCGATCGAGGACTCGACGACGGGCGTCGACGCGGAGCTCCCCGGGATCAACACCCCCGCGGGCGCGGAGCAGCGCCTCAAGCTTCAGGTCCCGACCCCGCTGACCCACGTCACGCTCGGCGCGATCGGGAACGCGGACGCCGCGCAGCACACCTTCGGGCCGGGGGGCTTCTCGCTCAAGACGGTCAAGAACTTCGCCGCCGAGGTCCACGAGCACACGATCATCGACTCGAACCTCAACATCATCCTGCACACGCCCGAGAACCTCACGGCGGTCACGGGAAAGAAGCTCCACTTCTCGACCAACGGCGACTACCAGCTCGGCACGGTCGGCGGGATCGGGATCTCGGCGGCGGCTGGGGCCGGCTTCACCGACCCCGCGTTCACCGTGGATCCGCAGATGGCGGTGCCCGCACCGCCGACGATCGACACCAAGGGTCCGCGCTCGACGACGGAGATCGTCAAAGAGGTGTGGAGCGCGATCTGGGTCGCGTACGACGCGAACGCTGGGCGGAACGCGCTCAACACGTGGTGGGGCGATCGCAAGATGTCGGACGGCATCGCCAAGGACACGTTCGCCGGCAAGGCTACCGGGATCTACGGCATCTACAGCGCCGCCAAGAAGCTCTACGACGGTGCTTCGGCCCTCTACACGGGGCTCACGGCCGCCGCCAATCACATCATCCCGCCAGAGAAGTCGTCCGGCCCCGGCAAGCCGAAGGTGACGATCTACGCGGACGACGGCGTGTCGATCATGACTCCGTCGAAGATCAGCCTGTTCTCCTCCATCGACGGGATCGGAATCGACTCCCCTCACAAGGTCTCGATCAAAGCCGGGGTGAGCGCCTCCGTGAAGGCGGGGATCGACGCCACACTCTTCTCCTTCGTGACCGCCAAGGTGGAGTCGAAGGGCGTCTGCGTGGTCAAGGGAAAGTACACGTCGGTGACCGGTGATCTGACGGAGATCATAGGGAAGAAGATCATGACCGTGAGCTCGAAGGAGAAGGTCGCGATCGAGTCGGATGATCTCATCCGCATCAGCACCCCGAAGAAGGCCCAGCTCGCCGGGATGGACATTCACATCAACACGGAGCGCGAGGTGTACATGTTCTCGGACGACGCCGTCACGGCGCGCGCCGAGAAGGTCGCTACCGTGTGGGGTACGAAGCAGATCTATGCGGGCTCCGACACCGAGATCCTCATCACGATCAAAGACAAGAAGACCGAGATGAAGCTCACGGATGGCGAGGTCAACATCATGGTGGGCGACAGCGCCGTGATGATGACCAAGAGCGAGGCGATGATCACGGGTCCCAAAGCCAGCGCGCTCTTCGACACCGGGTTCACGATCGAGGGGACCGCCAAGTCGAAGATCAAGGCGCCGGGCATCGACATCTGTTGAGCGATTCGCTCAGAGGGCGCGGATGAGCCAGGCCGCGATGCCGGCGAGCACGGCCGCGGCACCGGCGGCCGCGCCGTCCGCGAGCCGCCAGCGCAGGGCACGGAGGAGGACGAGCTCCGGGTCGTCCGTCCGGGTCACCCAGAGCATCAACGATGCGGGCCCGCGCGCAGCGAGTCCGTCGGCGCCGTCGTCGAAGCCCGCGACGAGCGCGCGTGCGCCGGCCCGCACGCGCATCCGCATCGTCCGCGGTCCCGAGGTCCAGTCGTCCGAGGCCCACACCGCGGAGTCGCGCTCGACCCCGATGACGCGCTCGCCCGCCAGAATCTGCAGGCGCTCGACCCCGCCTTCGGTGCTCCGGGCCGAGAACGTCGGGCCCTCGGAGCTCCCATCGCTCTCGATCGTGATCGAGCGGTGTGCGAGCTCGTCCTGAGCTCCCGCCGCGACCACCCCGCGCCGCGCGCGCCAATTGCCACCCTCGAGGGCCGAGAGCAGCGAGCGCACGCGCGGCAGCTCCGAGCGGTCGGCCAGGAGGTAGCCGAGCGCGAGCCCGGCGAGGGCGACCGCCAGCCCCGCGACGAGCCCCGCCGTGCCGACCGGGGACAGATCGCCCGGGTCGATGTCGCCGGCGACGACGCCGATCGGCCAGAGGCCCGCGAGGAACACGATGTAGCCCCACCCGAGCACGACGACGGGCCCGAAGAACGAGGCCACGAGGCGGCTCGCGTCCTTGGCCTCGGGCGCGAAGCGCGGGAGCGAGCGCGCGGCGCACGCGAAGAAGCGCGGGAAGGGGTTCGCCAGGCCGTGATCCATGGCGGGCGGCCCGACGATCGCGCGGTGCGCGAAGCGCGCGGCGACGAGGATCGCGAGCGTGGTCGAGGCGCTGACGAGAGCGGCCTGGACGTTCGGCGCGAGCGCGATCACCAGGCCGCTCGCGAGCGCGGCGATCCCCGCGATCGCCCACGGGATCACCCACCACGGCCGCGGCGCGCGGTCGGGACGAACGGTGGGCGCGCTCGCGAGGCGCACCGCGCGCACCGCGCGCACGGTTCGCCCGACCGCGGCGCGGTGCGTGGCGCCCTCGTCGAAGCCCTGCTCCGTGACCACCGCCTCCATCGCCAGCGAGGCGCCCACGCCGACGCGCCGCACCACGAGCTCGCACGCCACGTGCGGCGCGGGCGAGCGCGCGGCGACGAGCCCGGCCTCGGGCCGCCGCGCGAGCTCTGTCCACGAGCCGCGGTGCGTCTCTGCGGGGACGCCGTCGAGCGCGAGCGCCGAGGCGTCGACGGCGACCTCTCCGCCGGCCGTCGCGACGGTGAGCCGATCTCCATCGGCCGCGCGCGCGACGCGCACGCCGCCGACGCGCAGCTCGACCTCGACGCGCCCGCCCGCGCGGACCACGCCCTCGACCCGGATCGGCTCGCTCGCGCTCGTCCCCATGACACGCCCTGTCGGGCGACCATACCAGCTGGTAGACTCTGCGACGTGCCTCGCCCCAAGAAGTCCGCCTCGCCCGCCCCGAGCGCTTCCCCGTTCCGGCCCGCCGAGGTGATCGGCGGGCGCGGCGCCGACCTCGAGCTCTCGCTCGACGGACAGCGAGTCGCCGCGCGCCTCGCGATCGCCGAGCGCCCGCGCGCCGGCGACGAGGTGCTCGTCGCCGACGGCGGCGAGGGCGCGCGCTACGTGATCGGCATCCTGCGCCGCCTCCGCGAGGTCGGCCCGCTCCTCGCCGAGACCGGCGACGGGACGAAGGTGCGCCTGCGCGAGGAGGAGGGCGTCGAGACCCTCACGGTCGAGGCGCCCGACGGGACGGTGCTCTTCGAGCACGCGAACGGCCGCAGCCGTATCGTGGCCCCGAAGGGCACGCTCGAGCTCCGCGCCGAGGCGGGCGACCTCTCGCTCGGGGCCGCCAAGCGCGTGCGGATCGAGGGCGACGAGGGCGTCGAGGTGCGCAGCAAGCGCGGCGTGCGGCTCGACGTCGGTGAATCGACGCACGTCTCGTTGACACGGCGCGGGATGCAGCTCGTGGTCGAGGAGCTCCGCGCGAAGCTCGCGTCGGCGAGCACCGAGGTGTCGGGCGACGCCAAGCTAGAGGCCGACACCGTGGAGATCGCCGCCGAGGCGGTGCGCACCGTCGCGCGGCGCGTGAACGTCGACGCGGACCAGCTCGTCGAGAAGCTCCGCGAGAGCTACCGCGACGTGGCGGAGCTCGCGCAGACGCGCGCGGGCCGGGTGCGGATGGTCGCGGAGGAGACCTTCCGGATCCTCGGCGAGCGCACGCTCTTCAAGGCCAAGAAGGACATGAAGCTCAAGGGCGAGACGATCTACTTGGACTGAGGGAGGCCGCGCATGAGCGAGAGCTACATCGTGTTCGATCATGGCAACGCGGACGTCGGCGACGTCCAGGTCGTCGGTCGCGCGGGGCACGGGCGCCAGGAGCTGTCGGACCTCTACGAGTACGAGGTCGACGTCGAGGTCCTCGGCGACGGAGGCTTCAGCAACGACGCGATCGACAGCCTCCTCACCAACCCCGTCCGCATCGGCTTCGGCGAGGGCAGCGAGCACGAGGTCCACGGCGTCATCCGCGAGCTCGAGATGCTCTCGGCGCGCTCCGCCGAGCAGACGCTCTATCGGCTGCGGATCGTCCCCAAGCTCTGGTACCTGACGCTGACCCGCCGCAACCGCGTGTGGCAGGACATGAGCTACGCCGACATCCTCGAGGCGGTCCTCCAGGAGCACGGGCTCGAGCCGGGGACGCACTACGAGCTGTCGTGCTCGGAGACGTATCCGTCGGTCGAGTACACGGTGCAGCACGCCGAGACGGACTTCGCGTTCGTCAGCCGGCTGATGGAGCACTACGGCATCCACTACCACTTCAAGACGGCGCCGGACGGCGAGGTGGTGGTGTTCGGCGACGACAACAACGTGTTCGAACCGATCCCCGATCACGAGACGCTGCACTACGCGGCGACCTCGGCGAGCGGCGACGACGTGCGCGCGGTGACGAGCCTGCGGCGGTTCCGGCGCGTCCGCCCGGGCATGGTGCAGGTCCGCGACTACAACTGGCGCACGCCGACGACGCCGCTGCGCTCGGAGCACCCGGTCGACGAGGCGACGGGGCGCGGGCTCGTCGACCTCTACGGGGATCACGTCGAAGACGGCGGCGAGGCGAGCGACGTCGCGCGCATCCGCAGCGAGCAGATGATGGTCACGAGCGACACGTTCGTGATGGAGACCTACTCGCGCTTCCTCTTCCCCGGCGCGCGCTTCGAGCTGAGCGGGCACCCGAGCCCCGACCTCGATCAGGAGTACGTGGTCACCGCGATCACCCAGGGCCTCGGCAAGGGAGGCAACAGCCGCTACGTGAAGACCCTCGAGGCGATCCCCGCCGAGATCCCGTACCGGCCGCAGCGGCGCGCGCCGTGGCCCAAGCTGGACGGGCTGGTCAACGGGAAGGTCGACGGCGAGGCGCGGAGCACGATGACGCCGATCGACGGCGACGGCCGCTACAAGGTCGTGATCCCCGGCGACGAGCGCGGTCGCGGGGGGGGCAAGGCGTCTCGCTGGGTGCGGCGCGCGCAGCCCTCGGCGGGGAGCGGCTACGGGATGCACCTGCCCCTGCACATCGGGACCGAGTGCGTGATCGGGTTCGTCAACGGCGACCCGGATCGCCCGATCATCGTGGGCGCGGTGCCGAACTCCGAGACCGCGAGCCCCGTCACCGGGCCGAACGCGACGCACAGCCGCATCCGCACGGGCAGCGGCGTGGTCATCGAGCTGGACGACGACTGCTGATGTCTCGACGACGACGCGACGAGGCGCCCGCCGAGGTGGACTGGGGCACCGAGGGCGAGCCGGTCTTCACCAACGGGGCGCGCCTCGCGATGTCGGGCGAGAGCGTCGCGATGGTGTTCACCGAGTACCAGCCGTTCCCGGGCCGGAGCGCGGCGCCGGGCAGCTTCGAGCCGCGCGAGCGGATCGTGGCCTCGCTCCGCACCAACCCGGAGAAGTTCTTCGAGCTCGTGTCCTCGTTCGCGTCGGCGTGGAACCGCTTCGCGCTCGAGCAGGGCAAGCCCGACGCGCTCCCGCGCTTCAAGCTCTTCGGCCGGACGAACCTCCAGCTCGACGGCGTCGCGGACCCCGACGAGGACAAGTAGTCCGCGCCACCGCGTCAGCGGCAGAGGGTCTGGACCGCGCGCACGACGTCGATGCCGAGCGAGCTCCCGTCGCTCCCGATGTCGAACACGATCGGCGAGCCGTCCGACGCGACCGCGCCGGTGTCGCGCGCGATCGCGACGAGGTCGTCGTACGCGGGCGCGCCGCTCATGAGGCCCAGGACCTTCGCGCCGATCGCGTTCAGCGCGCTCACCGCCTGCGAGTAGGTGTGCGGGGTCGGCGAGACGCCGAAGTACGAGTACGCGCCGCCCGGGCCGTTGTGGAAGTCCGCGTCGGTGATGAGCAGGATGATCGGCGTCGCGCCGGGCCGGAAGCAGGGGTAGCCGATGCCCGTCCCGCACGCGCCGCGCGGCGGCACGAACCCCGAGATCCCCGCGCCCGTCGCGACCTGGTAGAGCGCCTCGACCTGCGACTCGGGCGCGTCCGCGCCGCCCGACGCGCGCAGCGTGTTCACCGCGGCCTGCGTCGTGGGGACGTCCGCGGTGATCGAGGTGACGAGCTGGAACGGCACGTCGCCGAAGCTCCCGTAGCTCCCGACCGGGAAGTCGTCGAAGCTCGCCACCGCGAAGCGCACGTCCGCGATCTCCGCCGCGAGGCCCGGGATGATCGTGTCGCGCAGGCGCGCCTGGATCTGCGCGATCTCGCCGGACATCGAGCCCGTCGTGTCCATCAGGAAGAGCACGTCCGCCACCGTGCAGTCGACGGTGGGCACGCCGCAGTCCTCGTCGACGAGCCCGTCGCAGTCCTCGTCGGTCCCGTTGCGGCAGACCTCGGGCGACGCGACGTTCGCGCCGCCGCACGCGCCCCACGCGCTCCCGCCCCCCGGGAGCTCGCTGCAGCTCCGCGTGCCCTCGCGGCAGAGCCCCACGCCCGGCGTGCCCTCGGCGGGCATCCCGCTCGGCGTCTCGAAGCACGCGCGCGTGTCGCCGGGTGTACAATCGCAACCTTCGTCGACATCGCCGTCGCAGTCGTCGTCGATCCCGTTGCAGCGCTCCGCGTCCGGCAGGACCGAGCCTTCGCAGGGGCCCCAGCCGTCGCCCTCGCAGACCTGGCGGCCCGGCCCGCAGCGCCCGATGCCCTCGGTGCCCGGCGGCCCCGTGTAGCAGCCGCGCGCCTCGCCGAACGCGCACTCGCAGCCCTCGTCCGCGGTGCCGTCGCAGTCGTCGTCGACGCCGTTGCACGCCTCCTCGCTCGGGCCGGTCCAGCCGCCGCACACGCCCCACGCCCCGAACTCGCCGGACGGATCGCACGCCTGCGAGCCGAGCGCGCACACGCCCACCCCCGCGAGCGCGGGCGCGCCCCCGAAGCACGCCTGCGTCGCGCCGACCGCGCACGGGCACTGCTCGTCGACCTCGCCGTCCGCGTCGTCGTCGCGTCCGTCGTCGCAGCGCTCGCTCGCGCCCGTCGCCGGCACCGTCCCGCCCGCGTCCTCGGGAGCCACCGCGGTCGCGCCGTCCTCCGCGACCCCCCCCCCCGCGTCCGGCGCGAACGGGTCGACGCACACGCCGTCGTCGCACGTGTCGCCGCGCGCGCAGTCCGTGTCGTCGGTGCACGTGCGCGCGCCGCCTCCGACCTGCGGGGCGCACGCGGAGGCGAACAGAGCGACCGAGAGAGCGCAGCGAGCGATCATCCGCTCGCGCTCTGCGACGCGTGTGCCACGCGCGGGAGCGGCGCACGCCGCGCTCCATCGCTGGAGCCGCGCGACCCCGGTGGGCTCGCGGCGCCGTGGGCCGGTTGGCCCCAGCGGACGGTGCTACCTTCTCCCCTGGATGCGCGCGGTCCCCCTGCTCCTCTTGCTCGCGATCGGCTGCGCCGGCCAGGCGCCCGCGCCCCCGCCGGTCGGCCCGCGCATCGCGCTCGGGCGCGACTTCGACGGCTTCACGAGCTGGCGCGCGTACCCGCTCCCGCCCGAGAGCATCACCGACGGGCACCTCGACTCGACGCACCGGGTCCTCTACCTCGACCGCGAGCCGCCGCCCGCGGGCGCGCCGTTCGAGCTCGGCACGATCGTCGTGAAGGCGGTCGAGGAGGGCGCGCCGTCCGAGTGGACCGTGCACGCGATGGTGAAGCGCGGCGGCGGCTACAACCCGGACGGCGCGGTCGACTGGGAGTTCTTCGATCTCCACGTCGACGACGAGCTCCGCGTCGCGATCGCGTGGCGCGGCACGGGCGACGACGCGGCCGCGTACCTCGATCCCGCGACCGGGGAGGCGGTGGCCTGCAACTCGTGCCACGTCCTGGGCGTGGAGTGGGACTACGTGTTCAGCCGATACCTGTTCGACCCCCCGGCCGAGTGATGCACGACGCAGGCGCCGCGATTGGCTACGCTTGCCCTGAGCGATGGGTGTAGAGGCCGCATCGATCCAGCCTTCGGGCGAGACGCCGCTCGGGCCGAAGCTGCCCCTGCGGCTCGGGCGCTTCACCCTCTGCGCGGAGCTCGGCTCGGGCGGCATGGCCACCGTGTACCTCGCGCGCATGCAGCTCGCGGCGGGGCTCGAGCGCCTCGTCGCGCTCAAGACCATCCACCCGCACCTCGCGAAGGAGCGGGCCTTCGTCGACATGTTCCTCGACGAGGCGCGGATCGCCTCGCACGTGACGCACCCGAACGTCTGCTCGACGCACGACTTCGGCGAGGTCGACGGCGTGTACTACCTCGCGATGGAGTACCTGCTCGGCGAGCCGGTCTTCGACGTGATCAACCGGCTCGTCGAGCGCTTCGACGACGTGCGCGAGGTGCTGCCCTACCTCGCCGCGCGGATCGTCGCCGACGCGTGCGAGGGCCTGCACGCCGCGCACATCGCGCGGGGCCCCGACGGCGAGCAGCTGCACATCGTCCACCGCGACGTGTCCCCGCAGAACCTCTTCCTCACGTACGAGGGCGCGATCAAGGTCGTCGACTTCGGCTGCGCCAAGGCCGCCGAGCGCGTCGCGCACACCTCGACCGGCGTGGTGAAGGGCAAGGTCGGCTACGCGGCGCCCGAGCAGATCAAGGGCAAGTCCTGCGACGCGCGCGCGGACGTGTGGGCGCTCGGCGTCGTGCTCTGGGAGACCCTCACGCTGAGCCCGCTCTTCTCGCGCGAGAACGCGGTGTCGACCGCGATGGCGGTGCTCGAGTCCGAGATCGAGCACGCCTCCGACGGGCGCGACTGGGTCCCGCGCGAGGTCGCGGACGTCGCGCAGAAGGCGCTGAGCCGCAACCCGGACGAGCGCTTCGCGAGCGCGCGCGACATGGGCCGCGTGCTCCGCAAGTTCATCGCGGACAGCGGCTACACGCTCGAGTCCGCGGAGCTCGCCGAGTGGATGGACTTCCTCTTCGAGGCGCAGAAGAGCGCGCGCATCGAGCAGGCGCGGCGCGTGCGCGAGCTCGACATCTCCGCCGTCGCGACCGCGCGCCTGCGCGAGGTCACCGAGGCCGACGTGCAGCTCCTGCCCTCGAACCGGCCGCCGCCGCTCGAGGCGGTGCCCTTCGGGGACGACGAGGACGAGAGCGGCGCGCCGGTGCCCGAGGTGAGCGGGCCGATGCCGCGGCAGTCGCGGGCGCTGCGGCGGCCCGAGGCGATCTCCGAGCCGCCCGCGCTGCCCGAGAAGAAGCGCGGCGGGCGGTGGCTCCTCGCGCTCCTGCTCCTCGTGGGCCTCGGCATCGGCGGGTACTACGCGCACAAGTACTACGAGCTCGCGCCGTGGTTCCTGGACCTGGTGGGCCGCGCGCCTGGCGAGCCCGGCGCGAGCCCCGACCCCGGCGAGAGCGCGGATCCGGCGCCCCGCGGCGGGGATGCGGAAGTCCTCCTCGGTCAGCCACTTGATGTTGACCGAATCGCGGGCGGGCGGGCGCGAGGCGGGGAGCTCGGCGACGAGCCTGCCCTCCTCGGCGACGAGGGTCCCCTCCTTGAAGACGAGCTTGGCGCGGAAGTCCTCCAGGCTCTCGAAGGCGACGAGGTCGGCCCGGTAGCCGGGGGCGACGGCGCCCGAGCCGCGGATGCCGAACCAGCGGGCGGGATTGGCGCAGGCGAT
>JAYRVK010000085.1:0-3492 GCA_041918555.1 Sandaracinaceae bacterium | reverse complement strand
CGACGACCCGCGCCGCGCCGTCGGTTGCTACGAGCGCGCGCTCCAGATCGCCCCGCAGCACCTCGAGGCGCTGCTCTCCCTCGAGTCGCTCTACCGCCGCCTCGCGCGGCACGACGCGCTCGCCCACGTCTACGGCGCGCTCGCCCGCGTGCTCCAGGATCCGGGCGCGCGGGTCGCGGCGCTCCGGGAGCTCGCGCGGATCGCGGCGCGCACCGACCCCCGTGAGGCCCGCGCGGTCCACGAGGCGATCCTCGGCCTCTGGCCGGACGATCCGAGCGCGCTCGAGGCGCTCGAGTCGATCGCGCTGACCCTCGACGACCGCGAGCTGCTCGCGCGCATCGACCAGCGCCTCTGCGCGAAGGCCGGGGACGTGAAGGTGATCTCTGCGTACCAGACCCGGCTCGCGGAGTCGCTCGAGGTGGCCGGCGACGCCTCCGCGATCGACGCGTACCGGGCGGCCCTGGGCTCGGACCCCGAGAGCGTCGCGGCGGCCAAGGGCCTCGCGCGCGTCGCGCTCGCGCGGCGCGATCCGGAGGCGCTCGTCGAGGCGGCGCGCCGCGAGGCCGCGGTGACCCCGGATCCCCAGCGCGCGGCCCGGCTGCTCGTGCGCGCGGCGCAGGTGGCGCAGCGCGATCTGCGCGACGGCCGCTCGGCCCTCGCCGACTTCTCGGCCGCGCTCGAGCTCTGGCCGGACGACGCGGACGCCGCCGCGGGGATGACGCAGCTCCTCCTCAGCGCGGGGCAGGCCGCGCGGGCCGCCGATCGGCTGAGCCGCGCGGCGGGCGCCGCCAAGACCGCGGAGCGCGTCGCCGCGCTCTGGATGGAGATCGCGCGGCTGCAAGCCGACTTGCTCGACAACGTGCCGGCCGCGATCACGTCGCTCAAGCGCGTGCTCAAGGAGTCGCCGAACCACGTCCCCACCCTGCGGTCGATGGCGAAGCTCCACGGCCGCCAGGATCGCTGGGCGGAGGCCGCGGAGATGCTCGCCCGCGTCGTGTCGCTCGCGCCGGACCGCGGCGTGCTGCGGGACGCGCACCTCGAGCTCGCGTCGATCTGGGATGAGCGCCTCGACGATCCCGCCCGCGCGCTCGTGAGCTTGCAAGCCGTGTTGTCACTCGAGCCCGACCACCCCCAGGCGCTCCGCCGGCTCGCGACGCTGTCCGCGCGGCTGGGGGACCTCGACAAGGCGTCGCAGACCCTGCGCCGGCTCGTGGAGGTCGCGCCCACGCCGGAGCTGCGCACCCAGGCCTGGGTGATGTACTCGGACATCCAGTCCGACCGCGGTGACGCGGAGGCGGCGAAGAACGCCGCGCTGCAGGCGATCGCGCTCGCGGGCCCGGGGAGCGTCGGCGTCGAGCGGCACCTCGCGCTGATCGAGGGCAACGCGGACTGGAGCGCGCAGGTCGACGCGCTCCGCGCGTGGGTCGAGCAACAGTCCGATCCGCTCGCGCGGCGCACGGGTCGGGTCGAGGTCGCGCGGATCCTCGGCGAGGAGCTCGCGCGGCCGGCGCGCGCGGTCGAGGAGCTCGAGGCCGCGGTGCGCGAGCAGCCGACCGACGTCGAGCTGCGCCGCATGCTCGCGGTGAGCCTGCGGCTCAGCGGCGCCACGGACGACGCGCAGAAGACGCTGCGGGCGGTGCTGGACGAGCACCCGACGCGCGCGGACATCTGGCGCGAGCTCGCGCAGACCCACGCCGCGGCCAACCAGCGCGCGGCCGCACAGCGCGCGCTGATGCCCATCCTGCTCCTCGGGGAGGCGACGGCGCGCGAGAAGGAGGAGGTCGCGCGCTACGTGTCGCGGCCGGGTCACGCGCAGCCGGGGAGCCTCGATCCTGCGACCACCGAGGCCTTCTACCCGGTGCGCCGCACCGTCGAGCTCACGCAGCTCATGCGCGTGATGGTGTCGGCGATCGGCAAGATCTACCCGCCGGACTTCGATGCGTACGGCGTCTCGGCGCGCGCGCGCCTGGGCACGCGCTCGGGCGAGCCGATCCGCGTGAGCGCGGATCGCGTCGCCGCGATCTTCGCGCTCGGCGAGCAGCACCTCTACGTCCACCGCGCGCGCGGCAAGGGCATCGCCGTCGAGCTCTCGGAGCCGCCCTCGATCCTGATCCCGCAGAACGTGGCGGAGATGGGCGAAGCGCAGCGCGTCTTCGCGCTCGCCAAGGCGATGTCGAACATCAGCGTGGGGCTCTACGCGGTCGATCGGCTGACCCCGCGCGAGCTCGAGATCGTGCTCGCCGCGATCTCGAGGCGGGTGAGCCCGGGCTTCGGCGCCGGGCTCACCGGGGAGGACGTCCTCGACGACGTGGGCAAGCGCCTCTTCCGCGCGCTCCCGCGCCGCAGCCGCAAGCCGCTCGACGACGCGTCGCGCGCGTACGTGACGGCCAAGTCCATCGACTTCGCTCACTTCGTCGAGGCGGTGACGACGAGCGCGAGCCGCATCGCGCTCGTGGTCGCCGACGATCTCGGGGCGGCGCTCGACGTGCTGAAGAAGACGGAGCGCGATCTCGCCGAGCTGAGCGGGCCGAAGCTGATCCGACACCCGATGGTCTCGCGCCTCGTGCGCTTCTGGGTGTCCCCCGAGGCCGAGGTGCTGCGCACGCGCTGCGGCCTCGGCGTGCGGCCGCCGACCGTGGCCTGAGCGATGGCGCGCGTCCTCGTCGTCGACGACAGCCCGACCATCCGACGCGTGGCGCGGCGGACGCTGTCGCAGGCCGGCTTCGAGGTGTCGCTCGCGTCGGATGGGCGCGAGGCGCTCGAGGTCGCGCAGCGCGACGTGCCCGACCTCGTCCTCGTGGACTTCGTGATGCCGCACATGAACGGGCTCAAGTTCGTGCAGTCGATGCGGCGGATCGCGAACCTCGAGTCGGTCCCCGTCATCCTCATTAGCGCGAAGGCCGACAAGATCGGTGACGCGTTCCTCGCCCAGACCGGCGCGCTCGACGCGATCGGCAAGCCCTTCTCGCCCGAGGCGCTCCTCACCGTCACCGAGCACGCGCTGACGCGCGCGTCCGACACCGAGCCCCCGCCCGCGATGGTCGACAGCGTGGATCGCATCAGCAGCGTCCCGCCCAGCGGCGAGCTCCCGACCGAGACGACCTCGCTCGTGCTCGCCGACGCGAGCGCGCAGATCGCGGCGCGCCTCGCCAAGCTGGTGTCCGGCGTGCTCGCCGAGGTCGACCCCGACCGTCTCGCGGACGCGCTCGAGCAGCGCTTCGAGCCGTCGGCGCTCTTCGCCGAGATCGAGGAGCTGTCCACGCTCGTGCCCGGGCGGGACGGCGAGATCGCGCTCCGCGGGCGCACCGAGCACGTCCCGCTCGGCGAGGTGCTGCAGCTCCTGACCCACTCGCGGCAGACCGGCGTGCTCGAGGTCGAGAAGCGGCCCTCGCGCTCGGGCCGGGCGATCTCGGTGTGCCTCGAGGAGGGCAAGGTGCAGCTCGCGCTCGGGCGCGTGCACGAGCAGGAGTTCCGGCTCGGGCGGTACCTGCT
>JAYRVK010000084.1:0-3937 GCA_041918555.1 Sandaracinaceae bacterium | reverse complement strand
GTGCTGCTGCGCGCGTGATCGTACGCCTCGTACACCACCCCGAACGAGCCGGCGCCGAGGCGACGGCGCACCTCGTAGCGATCCGTGCCTGCGAACGACGGCGCGACCGCCGAGAACGAGTGCGAGTCGGTGGTCATTCGGGACGCGAAGAGCCTACCGCGCGGCGTGCCGCACGTCTCGGTCGCGGCAGAAGGCCTCGAGCTCTTCGAAGCTCGCGCAGCGCGTCGCGTCGGGGAGGCTCCGCAGGAAGACCTTGCCATAGCCCTTGGTGGTCAGCCGCGAGTCGAGCACCGCGACGATCCCGCGGTCCCGGCGGGTCCGGACCAGGCGGCCGAAGCCCTGCTTGAGCCCGAGCGCGGCCGCCGGCACCAGGTAGCGGATGAACGCCGACTCGCCCGCCTCCTCGAGGTCGCGGCAGCGCGCCTCCACGAGCGGATCGGTCGGCACCTCGAACGGGAGCCGATCGATGACGACGAGGCGCAGCGCGTCTCCCGGGACGTCGATGCCCTCCCAGAAGCTCATCGTCGCGAACAGCACGGCGTCCCCGTCCGCCCGGAAGCGCGCGAGGAGCGTCGCCTTGGGCGCCTCGCCTTGCACGTAGAGCGGCAGCCCACGCAGGCGCGGCCGCGCGGCGTCGGCGAGCCGCCGCATCATCCGGAGCGACGTGCAGAGGACGAAGGCCCCCCCCCTCGTGAGGCGCACGAGCCGCTCCACCTCGTCGAGGGCCTCGTCGAAGAACGCAGGGGAGCGCGGGTCCGAGAGCGCCGGCACGTAGAGCGCGGCTTGCGCGGGGAAGTCGAAGGGCGAGGGGAGGATCGCCTCGTCGACCTCGAAGTCGATCCCGAGCCGGCGGCGGGTGAAGTCGAACGTCCCGTCCGTCGTGAGGGTGGCGCTCGTGAGCACCAGCGCCGGCACGCGGTGCAGGACCTCCTCGCGGAAGCGCGCGCTCACGTCGATGGGGCTCGCGCCCACGGTGACGCGGCGCTCGGCGCGCTCGATCCAGCGCACGTGCCGCCCGTCGGGGAGCGCGACGCGGCCGAGCTCGTCGCGCAGTCGGCGCGCGCGCCGCGCGAGCTGGGCGAAGGTCTCCGACTCGTGCGCCTGGTTCGCCATCGTGAGCTCGAGCGTCTCGAGCGCGGCGTCGAGCCCGTGGTACGCGGGCGCGCCGCGTGATCCCTCGAAGAACCCTACGGGGAGATCCGCGCGGCCGCCGTCGCGGGTCGCACCGTCCGGGAGCGCCGCCACGAACGCCTCGGCGCGCCCGCGCAGCGTCGCGAGCCCGTGCGCCAGGTCGAGCGAGGTGCGCTCCGCGTCGCGCGCGAGCCGCTCGATCGCGACGTCCGACACCGTCACCCCGAAGAAGCGCGTCGCGACGTCCTCGAGCTGGTGGGCCTCGTCGAAGATCACCGCGTCGTAGTCCGGGATGATCCCGCCGCCGTGCGGGCCTCGCAGGGCGAGGTCCGCGAAGAAGAGGTGGTGGTTCACGATGACGAGCTGCGCCTCGGCCGCACGCGCGCGCATCGCGGTGACGAAGCACGCGTCGTGGAACGCGCAGCGCGGCCCGATGCGCGTGTCGGAGCCGCTCCGCACCGCCGCGTGCGCGGGGTCGTCCTCCGAGAGCGCCGCGAGCTCCGAGAGGTCGCCCACCTCCGTCTTCTCGACCCAGTCCATGAGGAGCGGGAGGCGGCGGGCGAGCGCGGGCTCCTCGGACGCCGCGCCCTCGAGCACCTCGCGCCAGCGTCGGCGGCAGAGGTAGTTCGACAGGCCCTTCATCACCGCCGCGCTGACCGGCGCGCCGAGGTGCGCGCCGAGGAGCGGGAGGTCCTGGTCCATGATCTGGTCCTGGAGCGCGCGCGTCCCGGTGGAGATGACGACGCGCTTGCCCGAGCGGATCGCGGGGACGAGGTACGCGAGCGTCTTGCCGGTCCCCGTGCCCGCCTCGATCAGCGCGATGCCGTCGTGGATCAGGGTGTCCTCGACGAGCGTCGCCATGCGCTGCTGCGCCTCGCGCAGCTCGTAGCCGGGGAGCGCCGCGGCGATGGGACCGTCGGGCCCGAGCAGGTCGGCGGCGCGCATCGCCGAGTGGTCTACCACGCGCGCACCGCTTAGGTTCTCGGCACGTGATCCCGCTCCGCGACATCAACCCCACGAGGCGCGCCCCCGTCGTGACGTGGGCGATCATCGCGGCGCTGGTCGGCGTCTGGCTCTACCAGATCGCGAGCGGCGAGGACGTGATCGGGGCGCTCGGAATGGTGCCCGCAGAGCTCACCGAGCGGGGGAGCGCCGCCGAGTACGCGCGCGTGGTGAGCAGCATGTTCGTCCACGCGGGATGGCTGCACCTCCTCGGCAACGCGTGGTTCCTCCACGTCTTCGGGGACAACGTCGAGGACGAGCTCGGGCGCGGGCCGTTCCTCGCGTTCTACCTGGCGAGCGGGCTCGGCGCGGCGGCGACCCACGTGGTGATCGATCCGAGCAGCCCGCTGCCGATGGTCGGCGCGTCCGGCGCGATCGCCGGCGTGCTCGGCGCGTACCTCCTTTTGCACCCTCGCGCGCGGATCCACACGCTGGTCTTCGTGTTCTTCGCCGAGGTCCCCGCGTGGGTCTTCTTGTTCGTGTGGTTCGGGCTGCAGCTCGCCTACGCGTTCTCGTCGCTCGGCGCGGAGGGCGCCGGCGGCGTCGCGTTCTTCGCGCACGTCGGCGGCTTCGTCACCGGGCTCACGATGATGTGGGCGCTGCGGCGGAACCGCAGCGACCCACCTCAGCCGAAGGGGTTGTCGGGCGTGGTCGGCGGCTGAGTCTCGCCGCCGCCGCCGGTGTCGCCACCGCCGCCGCCCGTATCGCCGCCGCCGCCCGTGTCGCCGCCGCCGCCCGTGTCGCCGCCGCCGCCCGTGTCGCCGCCGCCGGTCTCGCCGCCGCCGGTCTCGCCGCCGCCGCCGGTCTCGCCGCCGGTCTCACCCCCACCGGTGCCGCCCGTGCCCGTCGTGCCGCCGCGCCGTCCCCCTCCGCCGGTCGGCGGAGGCGGCACGGGGCGCGCGGTGAGCGTGAGCTCCACGGGGGCGACCATGCGGCCCTCGGTGGCGCTGAACGCCGCCGGATCCACCGTCGCGGTCGCGTCGTTGTAGCCGCGCAGCGTCGCGCGCAGCTCGATCGCGGCGGTCGGGGCGCGGCGCAGCGCGATCTCCCCGGGGCCGGTGGCCCGCCCGCCGCCGCCGGTCACCCGCGCGCCAGGCGGCGTGGTAGTGACGGTGATGACGTAGGGCATCGCGGTGAGCGTGAGCGCGATCGGCGCCTGCCCCTCGGCCGCGGTGACCGTCTGGGTCGCGTCGACGTAGCCCGCGAGGCGCGCGCTCACGGTCGACTCCTGCCCGAGCGGCAGCGCGACCTCCTGCGGTCCCGCGCCCACCTCCAGGTCGTCCACGAAGACCACGGCCTCCGCGGGCGTCACGTTGACTTGCACCGAGATCGTCTCGACGGCGGGCTCCTCGACGGGCTCCTCACCCGGCTCCTCGCCCGGCTCCTGAGCACCGAGGTCCTCGTCGGGCGGCGGCTCGTCGGGCGGCGGCTGATCGGGCGGCGGCTGATCGGGCGGCGGCTGCTCCTCCGTGCCCTGACCCGTCGGCGGGGTGTCGCCGCCTCGGCCGTACTGCATCCAGACGATCACGCCGATCGCCAGGACCACGATCACGGCGAAGAAGATCATCCCCATCCGGCCGGAGCTCGCCTCGGGCTCCTTGGCCGGGGCGGCCGCGGCGACGACCGCGGGACGATCCGACGGCCGGGCCGCGGGCTCCGCCTTCTTCGGCGGTGCCGCAGCCGGCCTCTCCGACTCGGGCTTGCGCTCGGGCGCGGGCTTGGGGGCGGGGGCCGCCGCGACCTTCTCTTCCTCTTCTTCGGCTTCCTTCGGCGCCTCCGGCTCGGGCGCGGCCTTCGCGGGCTC
>JAYRVK010000083.1:0-4905 GCA_041918555.1 Sandaracinaceae bacterium | reverse complement strand
GGCGAGTCGGTCGCGGCGAACCTCATCGACGGAGCCCTCGGGGTCGCGGGGGCGTTCGGCGCGAAGACGCTCCGCGCGCGCTACCACACGCTCACGGGCGACCAGCTCGGCGCCGCCCTCGCGCGGCTGGCGTTCGACCCGGACGCCGCGAACCGGGTCCTGATGCCCGACGCCCTCGGCGAGTGATCGCCCCACCTGCTACCGTTGGCGCGATGGGCTCCGATCCCGTGTCTCGGTCCCTCGGCGTCGGCGTGTTCCGCGCGCGTCCCGACGGCGTGCTCGAGCACGTGGACGTGGCGATCGCGCCGCTCCTCGACGAGGCGGCGCTCGCGCAGCTGCGCGCGATGGCGACCGACGAGGGCCCCGTCGAGGCCTGCCTCGGCAGCGCGCGCGTGATCGTGAAGAAGGACGGCGACGCGATCCTCGGGCTCGTGCTCACCGACCCGCCCCCCCCGCGCTTCGAGGCGCGCTGGGACAACCGGCTCCTCGAGCTGGCCCCCGACGGGATCGTGCTCGCGCACCGCGGCACGATCGTGCGCGCCACGCGCCGCGCGGCGAGCCTGCTCGGGCGCGACGACCCCGCCGCGCTCGTCGGCGAGCCGCTCCCGACGGGCCTCGCGGACACGCCGGGCGAGCGCCGCCTCGCGCTCCCCGGCGGCGAGCGCACCGTCGAGCCGCTGCGCATCCCGATCGTCCACGAGGGCGAGGACGCGGAGCTCATCCTGATCCGCGACCTCACCGAGCAGCGCATTCTGCAAGCGAAGCTGACGCAGTCCGATCGCCTGGCGACGGTCGGCACGCTCGCGGCGAGCGTCGCGCACGAGATCAACAACCCGCTCACCTACGTGATGCACTACATCGACCGCCTGAACCGCGAGCTCGAGGACTGGACCGCGCGCGAGGACGCGCCGCCGCAGCTCGTGAAGCTCCGCGAGGGCGCAGAGACCGCGGCCGAGGGCTGCGCGCGCGTGCGCGACATCGTGCGCGACCTCAAGACGTTCGGGCGCCTCGACGACGCCGAGGACGTGCCGATGGACGTCAACCGCGCGCTCCGCTCCGCGCTGCAGATGGCCGGGCACCGGATCCGCGTGGTCGCGCGGCTCGAGGTGCAGCTCGGCCCGCTCCCGCCGGTGCGCGCGAACGATGGCCGGCTCTGTCAGATGTTCCTCAACCTCCTGATGAACGCGGCGCAGGCGATCCCCCCGGGGACGGATCGGGGCCGCGCGCGCGTCGACGTGCGGAGCTGGTCCGAGGCGGGGCTCGTACGCGTCGCCATCCACGACACGGGCGTCGGGATCGCGCCCGAGCACCTGGGGCGCCTCTTCGAGCCGTTCTTCTCGACCAAGCCCGACGGCGTCGGCACCGGGCTCGGGCTCTGGATCTGTCGGGACATCGTGCAGGAGCTCGGCGGGCACATCGACGTCGACAGCGCGCTCGGCGATGGGACGACGATGACCGTGGTGCTGCCGCGGGCCGCGGGCTCCACCGCCTACGTGTCGAGCCTCCCCCCGCCCGAGCCCGCGTCGGCGCCGCTCCCGCTCGCCGCGCTGCGATGGGTGCTCGTCGTCGACGACGAGCCGGCGGTGCTCGAGCTCCTCGCGGAGGCGCTCGGCGAGCACGCGGACGTGGTGACCGCAGCGAACGGCCACGAGGCGCGTGAGATCTTGCGGCACGACGGCGAGTTCGACGCGATCTTGTGCGACCTGATGATGCCCGGGATGGGCGGCGTGGAGCTCTTCGACTGGGTCGATCGCGCGCGCCCCACCCTCGCGTCGCGGATGATCTTCATGACCGGCGCGGCCTACTCCGAGGACGCACGCGAGTTCCTCGCCCGCGTCGACAACGAGCGCCTCGACAAGCCCTTCCGCGTGCGCGACGTCGAGCGCGTGCTCGACCGCGTGATCGACGGGCCCGTCCGAGTGCACGCTTGAGAGCCCAAAAAAATGGGTCCTTGACAGATTGGTTGGACCAATTCAGGGTGGGCCGGTCATGTCGTCGCCCGCTCGCTGGCTCCTCCTCTTCCCCGACACCATCGAGGCGAACCTCGCCGCCGTCGCCCGCTCGGGCCTCGTGCCCCGCACGCCCAACCCGTGGCAGCTCACGCTCGGCGTCGCGCGGATGTGGCACCGCGTGCTCTTCCGGAGCGAGACGATCGGGACGTGCTCGGCCGATCCCGTGCGCGCGAGCTGGCGCGCGCGGCTCCTCGAGCGGCGCCCCTTCCGCTTCCCGTTCCTCGTCGCGGAGCGCGCCATCGCCCCGCTCGACTTCTCCGGCCTCGCGAGCCCGCCCGAGCGGGTGATCCGTCACCTCCTCGGCGCGCACCACGACGGCAACCAGTTCGTCTACGATCTCGCGCTGCTCTCGATCCACCCGGGCAAGCTCGAAGAGCTCGCGCGGCGCGCGCGCGCGGTGGTCGAGGGCGCCGATCCGCGCGGCGAGTGGCTGCGCGACCTCGTGGTGTACGAGGGCTACCACGAGCGCCTCCTCGCCACGACGGAGCGCGCGCTCGCCGGCGAGCTCCGCCTCTCGCCGCGCGAGGAGCGCGACCCCGACATCGCCTTCACGGGCTACCTGCGCTGGTGCGCGGCGCAGCCCGAGACGCCGGAGGCGACGTGGGAGGCGATCCGCGCGGGCCGCTACACGATCGCCGAGGGGCTGCGCGAGCCTCAGCGCGAGGCCGAGGCGCCCGCGGCCTCGCGGCCCATGGCGACGAGCGCCCAGTAGGGCGGCCGCCGGCCGTGCTCCGCGCGGTAGGCCGCGACGCGCGCGCGGATCCCGTCGCGGATCGCGGCGTGGCGCGCTTGCAGCCATTGGATTCGCAGGCCCGTCGTCGCGCTCATCCCCTCGGGGATCGGACCGATCTCGCCGAACGCCTCGAGCACGAGGGACCAGGCCTTCGCGAGCCGCGCGAGCGGGAGGCGCGCGGCGTCGTAGTCGAGCGGCTCGCCGCGCTCGGCGCCCTCGAGCATCACGTCGAGGACCGCGTTGTCGACGTGATCGTCGAAGAGCGTCTCGGGGTCGCGCCACTCGGCGACGACGCGCACCTGCGGGTCGTACTCGAGATCGCTCGGCGCGACCGTCTCGAAGTGCCGCACCCCGACCGCGGCGAGCCAGCGCGTGAGGCCCGGCGAGGACATGCTCGAGAGGCCCGTCCACAGGCGCACCCCTCGCGCGGCGTACGCGGCGTACGCGACCTCGGAGCAGAAGAGCTCGTCGGGGCTCGCCCAGTCCATCGCGAAGTCGTAGGCGACGTGCGCGCGGCGCGCGGCCTCGAGGGCGTGCGCCGCGGCGCGGTGGGGGAGCATCGGATCGTCGGCGAGCGCGGGGTGATCGCGCCGCACGCGCAGGACCATGATCCGGAGCTTGGTGTCCGCGAGGTAGCGCTCGGCGTCGAACACGCCGACGCCGCTCTCGATGTGCGACTCGATCACGTGCGGGACGCCGTCCTCGCTCACGTGGAGGAGCGCGATGTGCGAGAAGTTGCCGGGGTAGTCGTTGCCCCGCGCGATGAACGCGCTCGTCGGCGCGCCGCCGCGCGAGGCGAGGACGTCGCCGCTGTGCAGCACGACGCCGTGGAGCTCGACCGAGGGCGTCTCCGACGGCTCGTCGGTCCCGCGGAGGAGCCCCGGCGGGTCCTCCATCTGGAGCAGGAGCTCCTCGAGCGCGGCGCGGCTCCCGTAGAGCAGCCGGTAGAGCGCGTCGCGCCCCGCGCGATCGGTCTCGAGGGCCCACGCGCGGCTCTGGTCCTTCGCCGCGCGACGCAGCCGGCGCACCCGCTCCGCGAGCTCGGGCACGCGGGCCGGGCAGGCACCGAAGCGCGCCGCGGCGTCGAAGAGCGCCTCCTCGATCGCGCGAAGGAGGGGCGCGTCGTGCGCGACCGGTCCGGCCTCGAGCGCGTCGAGCTGTCCGTCGAGCGCCGACAGCGCCCGATCGATCGCGGGGCCTTCCGCGTCGCACCCGCGCGCGCGCGCGGCGTCGTAGTCGCGCTCGAGCCGCGCCCACACGCCGTCCTGTCCCCACACGAAGGGCCGGGGCGTCGGCGCGCCCGCGGGGCTCGGGGTCGGCTCGGGGACGAACAGCGCGGCGAGCGCGAGGCACACGGTCGCGCCGGCCCCCACCGCCCACCTGCGCCGCCGCGTCACCGTAGGATGGTACCGTAACGGCGCGCCGGTGTTACGGCCGCGCGCGCGTAACCGCGGTCCCGCGCTCCGTCACGATCGCCCTCCGGTCCCCGAATTCCCGGGCCCGAGCCGGCTCGGCACGACGCCTGCTGAGAGCGTGCTCGCGATGACCCGCTACAAGGCCCTCACCTTCGCCCTCTACGCGTTCCTGCTCGCCCTGAGCGCCGCGATCCCCGGCGCCGCCTCGGGCGGCGAGTCGATCGAGGCGCGCCCGAGCGCCGTCGAGATCCGGAGCGGCGCGTACGAGCCCCGCGCACGCGCCGCCGAGCTCACGCAAGACGACTTGCACGATTTCCGCGGCTCCTGATCCTCACCACCACCACCCTCGGGAGCCGCATTCCCAACCCCTCGAGCCGGGCGTCCGCGCCCGGCTCGAGTCTTTTCCGGGCCAACCAGACGACTCGCGAGAGCCGATGGAAACGATCGAGCCCGGGCCGGCGCGCAGCGCCGGCCGTCGGGCGAGGGGCCCCCGCGCGGACGCGCGGGGAGCGAACGCGCCAGCGCGTCCGGACGAGGGAGGGCCCCGGGACCGGGACCGGGACCGACGGAGACCGTCCGCTCGAGCACGGTCTTTCGTCCGGTGGCGTGCAGCTCACCCCCGAGTCCCACCGCGCCGAACGCGCGCAACCAAACGGCGGGTCGAGGGGCTTCAGGAGCAGCGCGGAGCTTCGGGCAAGCCGGCTCGTGCCTCGACGACCTCACGCAGCACGCACCGACCCTGCTC
>JAYRVK010000082.1:0-1500 GCA_041918555.1 Sandaracinaceae bacterium | reverse complement strand
CGGCTCGTGGCGCGCGCGAGGGACGCAGGACGATTTGCGATCTACACGCTGGCGGAGCCGGGCCCGGCGCGCGACGCGCCGATCGCGGGGATCGCGCTCTCGGTGGCGCCGGGGCACGCGGCGTACGTGCCGTTCGGGCACCTCTACCTCGGCGCGCCCCGCCAGCTCGCCGAGCGCGCGGTGATCGAGGCGATCGCGGGGCTCCTCGCGCGGCCCGAGGTCGCGGTGATCACGGCGGAGCTCGCGCGCGAGCTCGGGCTGCTCTCGCGCTACGGGATCGAGCCCGCGCGGGTGGAGCACGACGCGATGCTCGCGAGCTACCTCGTCGATCCGGAGCGGCACGGCCACTCGATCGAGGAGGTCGCGGCGGCGGAGCTCCGGCGCACGCTCCGCTCGTACGACGAGCTCACCCAGAAGAAGCAGCGCGCGCAGAAGGCGCTCTGCGACGTCGCGGTCGAGGCGGCGAGCGACTACGCCTGTGCGCGGGCCGAGGCCGCGTACGCGGCGCGCGAGCGGCTCGCCCCGCGGCTCGGCGCCGAGGGGCTGCGCGGGCTCCTCGACGAGCTCGAGCTCCCGCTCGCGAGCGTGCTCGCGCGGATGGAGCGCGAGGGGATCGCGCTCGACGCCGCGCACCTCGCGAAGCTGAGCCTCGAGTACGAGGGTCGCATCGCCCGGCTCGAGGCGCATGCGTACGCGATCGTGGGGCGCGAGTTCAAGATCGCCTCGCCTCGCGCGCTCGAGGAGATCCTCTTCGACGAGCTCGGGCTGCGCGTGATCAAGCGGACCAAGACCGCGCGGAGCACCGATCACGAGGTGCTCGAGGAGCTCGCGGCCGAGCACGAGCTCCCGCGCGTGATCCTCGAGCACCGCTCGCTGAGCAAGCTCGGGTCCACGTACCTCGACGCGCTCCCCCTCGCGGTGCACCCGGTCACGCGCCGCGTCCACACGACCTTCCACCAGGCGGTCACCGCGACCGGGCGCATCAGCTCGAGCGATCCGAACCTCCAGAACATCCCGATCCGCACGGAGGACGGCCGCTCGATCCGCGACGCCTTCGTCGCGCGCGACGGATGGCAGCTGCTGAGCGCCGACTACTCGCAGATCGAGCTCCGCGTGCTCGCGCACCTCAGCGGCGATCCGGAGCTCGTCGACGCGTTCGCGCGCGACGAGGACGTCCACGCGCGCACCGCGCGCGCGATCTTCGGCGTCGAGCAGGTGACCGAGGCGATGCGCGGCGCCGCGAAGACCGTGAACTACGCCGTGATCTACGGGCAGACGCAGTTCGCGCTCGCGCGCAACCTCGACATCTCGCGCGACGAGGCCCAGCGCTACATCGACGCGTTCTTCGCGCGCTACGCGGGCGTCGCACGGTTTCTGGACCAGACCGTCGAGGAGGCGCGCAAGGGCGGCGGGGTGCGCACGCTGATGGGGCGGTGGCGCGCCTTGCCCGATCTGCGGAGCCGCAATCGCGCGCTGCGGATGGCCGCCGAGCGCGTCGCG
>JAYRVK010000081.1:0-5015 GCA_041918555.1 Sandaracinaceae bacterium | reverse complement strand
GTTCGCGCGAGCCTCCGGATCGCGCGCGACTCGACGGTTTCGCGCGGGAACGCGGCTTGCGATGCTTCGAGCGCCGATGAGCGAGACGTTCGAGGGCACCATCGAGGGCCACCAGGTATCGGTCGACCTCGGCCCGCTCGCGGCATGGGAGGCGCGGGCGTGGATGGACGAGGGGGCCCTCGGAGCCGCGCTCGCCCTCGTCCTCGTCGTCGCGGTGTTGGGCTTGGCGCGCCGCGGATCGACGGCGCGAACGCGCTCGATCGGAGGCCTCGCCCCCGTCGTCCTCGCCGCGCTCGCCGCCGGCGCGGTCATCGCGCTGGCGTCGGCCTCGCAGGCCGAGCCGCCGATGGGGAGCCCGCTCGCCCTCTTCCCGGAGCTCGCGCGGAGGTTCGAGCCCGTGGGGAAGCTGGCGAGGCTCGCCCTCGCGGTCGGCCTCGGAGGCCTGGTCGGGGTGGCGTGCGACCTCCCCGCGTTCATCGACCGAGCGTACGCATCGCTCGCCGTCCGCGCCGTCCTCGGCCTGATCGCGGTCGCGCCGGGGGCGCTCTCCGTCGCGGCCGCCGAGCCCGTGCGGGAACACCGCGACGCCCTCGTGGCGATCGCGCACCTTCCGTTCGTCGCGCTCCCGCCCGTCGAGCTCCACCCCGGGCAGACGCGCACGATCACGGTCGACGGAGCGAGCGCGCTCGGACTGCGCGCCGAACCGTCCGCGCACTGGTTCTCGACGCACGGCCCGACGCGGCGGATCACCGATGCGGGATCGACGCGCGACCGCGACGCGCTCGCGCGCGGCGACGATCTGCGCGTCGCGCTCGACCTCGCCGAGCTCGACGCGTGGCGGGTCGAGCGGAGGATCCGCATCGAGGCCCCGCGAGCGGCGGGGCCGTTCCGCCACGCGACGACCTTCGAGCGAGGTCCCGTCACCGTCGTGGCGATCGTGGAGGCCCGCGCGATCGACGACGCGCCCGACCCCTCGTTCCCGCTCGCGGTGGGTGACCGCTGGGTCTTCGCCCAGGCGCGCCGTCGAGGTCGGGTGGTGGTCGAGGAGGGCACGCTCGCGCTCTTCGTGAGCCACGAGGAAGTGGTCGACGGCTTCTTGCAGCTCGTGGTCAGCGTCACGCTGACGCCGGCCACCGATGCGGCCGGCGAGCTCGTGACGCGGCCGCGCCAGGCCACCTACCACCTGGTCCCGCGCGAAGGCGGGTACCACTTCGCCGGCGGCGAGGGGCGCTTCATCGCGCCGGCGCCTCCCCCGGCTCCGGACGCCGCGCCGCGCGATCCGGCGCGGGGCGAGCGCTGCGTCGTGCACCTCCTCGAACCGATGATCTGCGACTGCCGGGAGGAGCCGCGAGGTCCCCGGATCTGTGCGCTCGCGCGCGGCGACTTCGTCGGCGACGCGGTCGCGCTCGGGATCGGCCTCGTCACCGCGGGGCTCACGTGGATCCTCGGGATGCGCGGAGGAGCCGCCCACGTCGTCGAGCTCCGCCTCGTCGAGGTGAACGGCGCGACCATCGAGACTCCGTCCGAGCTCGTCGAGCCCCCGCGGCCCCGGTCTGCGTCGCCCGCGCGGAGGCGGGCCCGCGCGCGCTGACGAGAGGACCGGGCCCCGCGCCCCCCCTCAGCGCTCCACGCTCGCGAGCGCGAAGTCGATCCCCGCGCGCACCGCCGCGACCTGCGCCGCGACGCACTGCGCGGGCGTGGTGCGCGGGCTGTCGGGGTAGACCTCGGTCGTCGTCGTGAAGCGCGCGCCGGTCATCCCCGCGCAGAGCCCGAGCTGCGCGCACTCGTACCGAATCACGCCGGGCGCGGCGAGCGGCTCACCGATGATCGTCCCGTCGGCGTCGGCGGCCGCGATGTGCGTCACCTTCGCGACCGCCTCGAGGATCGCGGCCTGGAACGCCGGCTCCGGCTTCTCCGCGTCGTCGACGAGGTAGAACCCGTCCGGGATCGTCCCCGGCTCGAACGCCTTCCCGTCGCGCGCCGCGAGCGCGGGCCGGAATTCGAGCTCGTCGGAGTCGGTCGTCTCGTGCAGATCCACGTGCATCGCGAAGCGCCCCCGCGTCGCGGCCACGAGCCGCATCAGCGCGGCCGACTCGTGCGCCGGGCTCCGTTCGAAGAACGAGCGGTTCGGATCGACCGCGAAGGGGTTCCAGCGCTGGATCCGCTCGTACGCCCACGGGCTCACGCACGGCGCCACGAGCACGTTCGCGCGCCCCGCGTACGCCTCCGCGTGCTCGGCCGCGAAGCGCAGCGCGCCGTGCACCCCGCTCGTCTCGTAGCCGTGCACGCCGCCGGTCACGAGGAGCACCGGCCGCCGCTCGTCCCACCCGCGCGTCCGCACCGCGAAGAGCGCGAAGACCCCGTCGTCGCCGTACTCGAGCCGGCCGTACTCCGTCACGTCGAAGCGCCCGCGCAGCCGATCGATCGCGGACACCACGTCGTCCGCGTAGCTCCGCTGCTTGCGCTGGAGCGCGCGCCACGCGGCGCGCTCCGCGTCCCCCCACGGCGTGCCGGGTGTCCCGATGCGGTAGCTCATCGCGCGCGAGCGTGTCGCTCCGAGCGCCGTTGCGCCAGCGCGGGAGAGAGCGCGCGCTCACGACCGAAGGCCGCGCCGATCGGCGACGACTCGTCTTGCCCGCTACTCGCGCAGCCGCGGGCAATGGTCCGCGTCGCGCGGGTCGAAGGCCACGAAGCGCCACGCGCTCCCGTCGTGCTCGAGCTGGGCGCGACAGTCGATGGTCGCGAGCGCGTCGGCGCTCCCCGCGCAGGAGTCGGTGAAGTGCGCCTGCGACATCTCGGTGTAGAACGGCTCGAGCTCCCCTCGCTCGAAGACGACGCGCGCCGTGCCGCTCGATCCATCGACCTCCGGGGTCTCGACGCGCGTGATCCGCGTCGGGGCGCAGTCGTACGCGACCGACACGGATCCGTCGTCGCGCGCCACGAAGCGGGAGCGCGGGCCGAGCTCGAACTCCAGCCCGTCGTAGCCGGCGATCACCCCCGCCGCCAGCAGGCGGCGAAAGCAGCCCTCCGGCACGCCGTCCACGCGGAACGAGCCATGTCGGTATCGCGCGCGGCGCTCGTCCAACCGCTCGTGCGCGACGTGCCGCGCGTCGCCGCCCGAGAAGAAGCACGGGACGCTCGGAGACTCTCCGATGCGCTCGACCACGCGCGCGCGCGCCTCGTCGGCAGTGAGCTCGGGGCCGCACGCGACGAGGATCATCGAGACGAGTAGCGAGTGGAGGGCTCGGTGCATGCGCGTTCTCCAGTCAGGCAGGAACGACGTCATGGCGTGGCTACCGCGGATCGGCAATGGTCGAGGCTCGACGCATGCCCGGGGCAGTCCGGCGCGCCGCACCGGTTGGCCCGGTCCCGCCCGTAGGTGCCTCGCGCACACCGTTGCGAGCCCACTTCGCGAAGACGCTGTGGGGTGTCAACCAAGCGTGCCTCCCTTCACCCGACGCGTGCTGGCGTTCGCGGACGCGACCCGCCGTATTGGGGAGGCCCGAGGCGGCGATCTCGCCCATCACCTCGAAGCCGACCACGGTTCGACCGGGGAGCCGCTCGCTGACGGCGACGAGGAGCGCGGTTCCCTGGAGGCCCGCGCCAGCGACGCAGGCATAGAAGGTGACGACCGCATCCGGTGCCAGGTGTCGGGACAGTTTGTCGAGCTCGGACGCGAGGCGAGTACGCGCCGTGTGTGGGTTCAGCACCGTCGGCTGGAGTCGCACCACGCCGTCGGCGTCACCGTGCGCCACGATGCCGAGCCGCTCGATCGCGCCCCACCGCGAGGCGCGCCACCGCAGCTCGGCGACGAGGTCCTCGAGCCCGCGGATCCGAATCACGTGCGTGAATCCGTTCGCGCCGCGGTGGCTCCACTCACCGGCCGCGTACGCCCATACTCCCGTCATCGTGAGCAGGGTACCCCGGCAGGTCGCAGCCGTGACGGGAGGCGCGCAGGGGAACCCCGCGCTCTTCGCCACGGCCGCCCTCGCGCTCGCCACGATGGCGATCGACGCGGCGTGGGCGAGCGCGGCGGCGAGCGGATGGGAGATCGGCCCGAGGCTCACCGCGATCGGTGCGCTGTGGCACGAGCGCGGGCTGACCGCGGGCCTCGCGTGCGTCGCGGCGTCGCAGATCCTCGGGCGCCTCGGTGCGCGCGCGACCCGCGAGCTCGGCGCCCTCGCGATCGGGCTCCCGCTCCTCGCGCTCGCGCCGCCCGCGGCGCGCGCGGTGCTCGCCGTGCTCTTGGTCGGCGCCGCCGTCGCCGCGGCGACCGCACGCGCCGAGCGAGGAGCGGCGATCGCCTCGACCTCGCTCGGGGCCTGGCTCGCCAGCGCGGCGTGCGTCGACGGGTGGCCCCCGGGCGAGTCCGTCGACGCGCGCGGGTGTGCCGAAGCGACGCTCGCGATGGCCCCCTCGATCGCGGGGGCGGCGGGCGCCGCGCTCCTGCTCGCGCTCGCCGCGCTCGCGGACCGGAGCCGGCGAGACGCCGCGGTCCTCGCGGGTGGCGCGGTGTGGGCGGCGCACGCCGCCCTCGTGAGCGCGCACGATCACCTCCTGGCCTCGGCGCTCGCGCGCGCGCCCTCCCACGATCTCGCCGCGGGCTCGCCGCTGACCACCGCGCTCATCGCCGCCGACGTCCTGGCGGTCCTCGCGATCGGCGCCCTCGCCCTGCGCGCCGCCTCCCCGCCTCCCTCGCGCGACCGCCGGCACCGGATCCCCCTCGTCGCGCTCGCCATCACGGTCATCGCGTTGGGCGCGATCGACGTCGGCGCGCAGCGCTGCCTCCTCGTCCGCGAGACCGCGGCGGCGATCCGGCGCCTCGCGACCGACGCCCCCCTCGCCGCGTTGGAGGGCCGGCCGCGCGCTCCCGTGCTCGTATCCGGTGCACAGATCGTTGCCCTCCCCTCCGGACGCGCCGCGCTCTTCGAGGGACCCGCCGCGGTCGTCGTCGAGCCCGGCGACCGAGCCGCCGTGAGCTCGATCCTCGGGGGCGCCCCCTGCCTCCACCTCCC
>JAYRVK010000080.1:0-2856 GCA_041918555.1 Sandaracinaceae bacterium | reverse complement strand
CTTCGACCAGAGCCGCGCCGAGGTGGGGGTGAAGCTCGAGCACACCCTCCTCGTCGGCGACCCTGGTGTGGGCAAGACGATGCTCGCGCGCGCGCTCGCGAAGAAGATCGAAGGGAGCTTCGGCGTGCTCTCGGGGTCGGGCCTCGTCGAGCTCTACGTGGGGGTCGGCGCGGCCCGCGTGAAGGATACGTTCCGGAAGGCCGAGATGAGCGCACCGTGCGTGCTCTTCATCGACGAGATCGACTCCGTGGGTCGCGCGCGAGGCCGCGGGGGCGCGGTGACCAACGACGAGCGCGAACAGACGCTCAACGAGCTCCTCATCCAGCTCGACGGCTTCAAGCCTCTCGACAAGCGCGTCATCGTCCTCGCGGCGACCAATCGCGCGGACGTGCTCGACCCCGCGCTCCTGCGTCCGGGCCGGTTCACCAACCGGATCGACGTGAGCGGGCCCTCGACGGAGGACGAGATCCGTCAGCTCCTCGAGGTGCACCTCCGGGGCCGCACGACGTCCGTCACGAAGCAAGATCTGACCGAGATCGCGAAGAAGGCCGCGACCCTCAGCGGGGCCGAGATCGTGGCCGTCATCGACCACGCGGCGCGCGCGGCGATCCTCGAGCTGCCGGCCGCGCCGCCGCCTCCCAAGAAGAAGTCCAGCGTGTTCCAGCCGCGCCCCGGGGCGCCGGACGAAGGCCCGAGCGAGGAGCGACCGCAGTCGCCCGAGATCCGCGTCGAGCACCTGCGCGCCGCCCTCGAACGGGTTCGCCGGGATCGGCGGGCCTGACGGCGCCGTGGCATCCTCGACGCGTGCCCGCCGAGACGGAGCGATGGCCCGACTGGAGCGCGACGCTCGACGGGAGGGAGTCGCGCCCGCTCGCTCGACCGGAGAACGGTCCCCATCCGCTCCTCCGCCCGCTGGGGGAGCTCGTCATCGTGCATCTCGAGGCGGTCGAGGCCCCGGGGCGGAGCGCGATCTACCGGATCGAGCAAGACTCGTTGCTCAAGGTTCCGGCGCGCGCGAGCCACGAAGGGTTCCGGCGCGAGGCGGTCGTCCGCGCGAGCCTGCCCCTCCCGCTCCTCGGGATCAGCTCCCCCCAGCCGGTCGCCCTTCAGGTGGACGGCGAGTGGCGCTTCTGCCTCGAGATGCCCGACATGACCGCGGATTGGTCCAAGGGCGCCGCGTTGGGGAGCACGGGCGACCGAGCGGCGCTGCTCGTTCGGTCCTCGCTCTCGGGGGCAATGTTTCTCCGGGCGCTCCACGAACTCGGCTTCGTCGCGGGGGACTTCAAGCCAGAGCACACGGTTCCGATGGTCGGCGGGCTCTTCCACGCGATCTGCGATCTCGGCGGGGTGGTCCCGGTGGGGCCGCCCGAGCGCGCGCCCATCCTCTTCCGAGACCGCGAGCACACGCCCAAGTACGCGCACCCGCGATTCTCGGTAGAGACCCCGCGCCCGTCTCACGATCTCCACTCGTTGATGGTCGTGCTCGAGGAGCTCGGCGCCGAGCACGCAGGACTGCGTGACCTCGCCGTGACGCTCCGGCATCGTAAGGAAGAAGAGTTGACGTCACAGGACGTCGTCCGCTCGCTCCTCCGCCTCGCCGAGGAGAACGATGTCGATCCCCAGCCGGTCCTCAGCACGTGGGCCGCTCCGGACACGGTGCGCTGCCTCTCGGGGTACCTCCCCTGCGTGTCGCGCGGGGTCGTCGCGAATCTCGCCCGCGACGTGCTGGACGTCTTCGATGTGCTCGAGCCGCGCCATCGGGGGACGTGGCGCGGGCTCGCCGAGACGCTGTGCCACTCCGCCCTCGACGCCGATCCCCGTGCCGCGCGGACGAGCGTCGATCTGCTCGAGCTCGAGCGCGACCTGTCGAACCGACACCGCCTGACGTGCGCGGTGGCGCGCGCGCTCCTGGCCGCGCGGCGAGGCTCGGGTCCGCGCTGGGTGGAGCGGGTATGCCGGCGCGTCGGTCTCGCGGGACCCGACTTGACCCTCACCACGGGCCTGATCGGCATCACGTTCTACCTCGAGCACGCGAGCGTGGATCCCGTGGACCTCGAGGCGGTGCTCTTCGACGCGTGCACGTGGGCGAGCGACGTCGTCGCGGTGAACGGCGAGCCAACGGCCGCGAGCCGCTGCCTCGCGGTCTGGGGGATCGAGGCGATGCGCCTGGTCCCGCCGCTGGTCGAGCTCCGCGCCGGGCGCATGCACCCCGATCTCGCGGGAGGCGTCGCTGGGCTGCTCGCGCGCTATCCGATCCTCGTCGCGTTGGTGGCCCCCAGCCGCGCCGCGCTCGGCCGCGTCGCGGGCGAGCTCGCCGCTCCCATCGCGTCGGTGCTCGACGAGCGAGGGGACGATGGCGTGGATCCCGTCTGGGCCGAGGAAGCGCGCATCGTTCACGAGCGGTGGCGTCGCCACCACTGACCGAAGCGCGACCATCGGCCCTCGACGACCGAGTGCCGTGCGAGCCGCGCGATCAGCGCGCGCTCCCTCCGACGCCGAGCCACCGCTCTGCGCATCGTACCGACGAGCCGGCGGGCGAAGTCATGAGCGAGCGCCGCCGCGTCGCGGCTGCTTGCGAACACCTCGTGCGCGAGCACGGAGAAGCGGGTACACGCAGGAACCGGAGTGCAGCGCTACCCGCTGTCTCGGCGGTACCCGTAGGGGTGCGCAGCCACGCGGGGATCGTCTCGACGAGCTCGTTTGGGCCCCGACAGGAAGCGGCTCGCGAAGGGGCGCATGACTCAGCGTTTCGTCGACGAGGCGCGCGGCGGACGGCCGCGAGGACGAGGATTCGGTGCCGGTGCGTCCCGGAGGAGCTCGGCCGGGTCGACCCCGAGCGCCTCGGCCAGACCGGCG
>JAYRVK010000079.1:0-2279 GCA_041918555.1 Sandaracinaceae bacterium | reverse complement strand
CGCCCCGCGCGCGCGGCCATCGCGTCGACGACGTGCCCGCCCCGCGCGTCGTGCGCCGCGCGCCGCGCGCGCCCGAGGCCCCGCCCCGGATCGTCGATCCGCCCGGCGCCCGCGAGGGTGATCCGCGCCTCCGCGGCGCGGGCCTCGCCGCCGTCGAGCGACCAGCCCTCCGAGGTCACCGACACCGTCGCGGTGCCTGACAACGGGGCTTGCTCGTCGCGGCCCTCCGAGGCGCGCCAGTGCGCTCCCGTCACGGTCAGGAGCCCGTGCACCCACTCCGCGCCGGTAGGCGGCGGCCGGCCCTCGAGCGCGAGCGGCGCGACGAAGCGAGGCTCGCCGCCGGCGTCCGGGACGACGAGCCGCCCCTCGAGGCGCTCGAGGGCGATGGGCGGCCCCTCGCCGGCGTTCGCCACGAAGTTCGCGCGGTCCACCTCGAGCACCGCGGTGGGCCCGATCGGCAGACGCGCCCCGATCAGCCGCACGCGCGCGCCGTCGAGCTCCATCGCCTCGACGGACGCGCCCGGACCGAGTCGCGCCGCGAGCCACTCGCGCACGGTCGGCAGCGTGCGCGCGAGCACCGCGTTGGCGAAGGCGTGAAAGAGCCGCCCGACCGCGCCTCGCTCCGCCATGTCAGTGGCGGAAGACCCCCCAGGAGGTCGTCCCCTCGACCGGGAGCGTGTAGCTCGTGGACAAGCAGATGCCGACGACGTCGCGGGTGTCGCGCGGATCGATGATCCCGTCGTCCCAGACGCGCGCCGTCGCGAAGAGCGCCTCGGACTCGCCGTCGATCTGCGCCTCGATCATCTTCTTGCCGATCTCGAGCTGCTCCTCGTTCAGCGTCTCGCCCTTCTTGGCCGCCGACTCGCGCTTGATGATGTCGAGCACGCCCGCGAGCTGCTTGCCGCCCATCACCGCGATACGGTGGTTGGGCCACGTGAAGAGGAAGCGCGGCTCGTACGCGCGGCCGCACATCCCGTAATTCCCAGCCCCGTAGCTCGCGCCCATCATGATCGTGATGGCGGGCACGGTGCTGTTCGAGACCGCGTTGATGAGCTTCGCGCCGGCCTTGATGATCCCCTCCTGCTCGACCTTCGTGCCGACCATGAAGCCGGTGATGTTCTGGAGGAACAAGAGCGGGACGTCGCTCTGATTGCAGAGGTGGATGAACTGCGCGCCCTTGTTCGAGCTGTCGGTGAAGAGGATCCCGTTGTTCGCGAGGATGCCGACGGGGAAGCCGTGGATGTGGGCCCAGCCAGAGACCAAGCTGCTCCCATAGAGCGGCTTGAACTCGCTGAAGCGCGAGCCGTCGACGATCCGCGCGATCACCTCGCGCGCGTCGAACGGATACTTGATGTCGGCGCTCGCGATGCCGAGGAGGTCGTCGGGGTCGTGGCGCGGCGGCTCGATCTCGCGGGGCGTGGGCGCGGCGGCCTTCTTCCAGTCGAGGTGCGCCACGATCTCGCGCCCGATCCGGATCGCGTCGCGCTCGTCCTCGGCGAGGTAGTCGCTCACCCCGCTCACGCGGCTGTGCATCTCGGCGCCGCCGAGCGCCTCGTGCGTGGTGTCCTCTCCGATGGCCATCTTCGTGAGCGGCGGCCCGCCGAGGTAGACGCGCGCCTGGTTCTTCACCATGACGACGTAGTCGCTCATGCCCGGGATGTAGGCGCCGCCCGCGGTGGACGAGCCGAACACCAGGCAGAGCGTCGGCGCGCGCTCGCGGCTGCGGCGCGTGAGCTCGCGGAAGCCGCGCCCGCCGCGCACGAAGATCTTCGACTGGTTCGGGAGGTCCGCGCCCGCCGACTCGATCAAGTTGATCGATGGCAAGCCGTTTTGCTCCGCGACCTCGCCGAGGCGGCCGCTCTTGGTCACCCCCATCTCGTTGATCGCGCCGGCGTTCACCGTCGACTCGGACGCGCTGATCATGCACTCGACGCCGCTGACCACGCCGACGCCGCCGACCACCGACGCGCCCGCGGTGTGGCCCTTGATCTTGTGCCCCGCGAGCGGCGCGATCTCGAGGAAGTGCGCGTCGCGGTCGAGGAGCAGCTCGATGCGCTGGCGCGGTAGGAGCTTGCCCTCCGCGAGGTGGCGCTCGACGTAGCGCTCGCCGCCGCCGGCGCGCGACTCGGCGAGCGCCTTGTCGATCTTCGCGAGCGAGGCGAGGTTGGCCTCGCGGTTCTCCCGGAACGCGTCGCTCCGGCGATCGATCTTCGAGGGCAGGACCGGATAGGGCTGGACCGTCATGGGGCCCGGACCTTACCGCCGCCGTTCGTGAATCT